>NZ_JBHWDU010000029.1:0-87216 GCF_042734825.1 Kitasatospora sp. NPDC059648
CGATCCCTGTCCTGACCTGCCCCTCCAGCCTAAGAGGCCCGCGCCACGCCGCGGGGCCGGGGGGGGGGCGCGGCGCAGCACGGGCCCGGGGGGGGGCGGCCCCCGGGGCCCGGGCGCGCCCGCCCCCCCCCCGCCAGTCCTCCAGGCGGCGGATCCTGGTGTGGGTGTCCGGGTGGGTGGAGAGCAGGCGCTGGCCCAGGCCCGGGCGGACGGCCCGGCCGCCGTTCTCCCGCGCGGCGATCGCCAGAGCCTGCTCCTCGTCCCGGAGGAAGCCGTGGAAGACCTCGATCATGGCGTCGGCGAACCCGAGCTCGGCGGCCTGGACGTCCGCCCGCAGCTCCGAACGGCGGCCGACCGCGGCGAGCAGGTACGGCGTGACCAGGACCAGCAGCAGCGGCGGGAAGGAGAGGGCCACGGCCGCCACCACGGCGAGCGAGACCAGCCCGACCACGAGGGCGCCGAGCAGCGAGAACACCGAGGCGATCCGGAAGGCGATCACCGCCGCGATCCGGAAGGCCGCCCAGGCGATCCGGGCCGGCATCGAGTACCAGTAACCGAGCAGGGTCGCCCAGGCGTGACCGCCGCGGTGGTGGCCGAGCTCGTGGGCGAGTACGGCGGCCAGCTGGGCGTCCGGGAGGGTCTCCAGCGCGTAGCGGGTGACGCCGACGATGTGGCCGGCGGCCGCGGTGGCGTTGACGGCCTTGTGGTCCTCGATCCACAGGTCGTAGGTGTCCGGGCTCACTCCAGCCTTGGCGGTCACCTGGTGCCAGATCGGCCCCAGCCTGGTCAGCTCGGAGTGCAGGGCCGGACGCATCCGGAACAGGTAGCGGGCGAGGACCTTCTCGGTCGGGCGATGGAAGACCAGCGCGCCGGAGGCGATCCAGGCGCCGATCAGCAGCAGGTTGAACGGCTCGGCCAGGAAGAGCGAGACGATCCCGATCACCAGCAGGCTGCACAGGAAGTGCGGGAGCTGGAACACCAGTTGGCCGATCGCGGTGGCATCGGCGCCGCGCTGGCGGGCGGCCAGGTGGATCCGGCCGGTGTGCGGGTCGATGTCGACGGTGGGGTCGAGGACCGGCGGCTGCGGCGGGGCGGGCGGCGGGGCGAAGCCCTGGGCGGGGATGCGGGGCGGTTGCTGCGGGGGCGGGGTGGGGGTGGGGTACTGCGGGGTGGGGTACTGCGGGGTGGCGGTCGGGTACTGCGGCGGGGCCGAGGCCGGGTACTGGGGCGGTACGGCCGCGCCCGGGTACGGCGGCGGGGTGGCGGTCGGGTACTGCGGCGGGGCCGAGGCCGGGTACTGGGGCGGTACGGCCGCGCCCGGGTACGGCGGCGGGGTCGCGCCGGGGGACGGCGGCGGGGCCGAGGCCGGGTACTGGGGAGCGGCCTGCGGGTGCTGCGGCGGCACGGTCGGGTACTGGGGCGGGGTTCCGGGGTGCTGCGGCGGCGGGGCGTCCGGGTAGGTCGGATCGGTCATGGTGAGGTCCTCGGGAACGGGACGCGCGCGGGGCGGCGTCCGTACGGTGCTGGGCTGTGCAGGACGGTGCGGGCGGTGCTGGACGGGGCGTGCGGCGCCGGTTCAGCCCAGGAACAGGGCGGTGACCAGCGGGAACAGGCCGGCGCCGAAGGCGAGGACGCCGACCCGGACCCAGGAGTGCTTCCGCGAGACGATCAGGCTGTTCTCCGCGAGCGCGGCGTGGACGGCCTCGGCGGCCAGGCGCTCGGTGTCGGCCAGGGCGTCGGCGAGCAGTCCCTGCTCGGCGGCCAGCCGGATGTCCCCGAAGTAGCCGAGCGGGCGGCCGGGCCGCCAGCTGCTGCGGCGGAAGCGGGGCAGCACCGCGAACAGCAGCGCGACCAGGGAGACGGTGAGGCCGAGCCCGCCGAGGGCGAGCAGCACCTTGGCGGCGCCGGAGAGCTGCTGCGGTGCCCAGCCGGTGCTGGTGAGCAGGCCGCCGAGCACCCCGACGATCACGCCGAGGGCGGCGACCAGGACGGCGGCCTTGCTGTCCGCGCGGGCGATCTCGGTGCGCAGTTCGGCGAGCAGGGCGGCGCCGGGCGGCGGTGCCGGCAGAGTGCTGGTGGGCGCGGGGGTGGTGGGTGAGGCGGACACGGTGGGCTCCTCGGGTTCACTGCGCGAGCGGAGGGTTCGGGCCCTTGTCGAGCCGGGGCCCGCCCGGGCCGGGCGAGGCCGGGCCGGCGGGCCGCTGCCGCAGGAGGGCTTCGAGCGCGGCCCTGGCGTCCTGGCGGGGGCCCTCCAGCTCGAACTCCTCCAGGGCTTTCTGGTCGAGCAGACGCTCGATCACGTGGAGCTGGCCCTGGACCAGTTCCCGCTGCTCGTCCTTCAGGTACTTGAGGGCCTCCCTCAGGTCCTCGGGGTGGGCGGCGACCTGGAGGGCCCAGGCGGTGACCCCGCCCTGCTCCAGGTGGTACTGGTAGAACTTCGCCTTCGCGGCGAGGATCTCGTGGGACTCCTCGACCTGCCGGAGGGCGTGCGGGTGCGCCTGGGTGTCGAAGTGGTAGCCGCGCAGCCGCTCCTTCTGTTCGCGGGCGGCCTGGTCGATGTCCAGCTGGACGGAGCAGCGCACCCGCAGGCCCTCGGCCTCGGCGACGGGGTACTCGTCCAGCGCCCGCTGGACGGCGGTCTCCGCCTCGCCGCTCTGGTCGGTGGTGAGGTTGCGGGTGACCGCCCGCATCCGCTGCCGGATCCGGGGGACGAGCAGCGCCGGGACGTCCCGGATCCGGCTGGCCACGACCAGCTCCGCCGCCGCCACCTGCCAGTCGATCTCCACCACGGCCTCGAAGGCGCCGACGTCGTCCCGGCCGGGCAGCCGCTCCTCGGCCCGCAGGTGGTGCAGGCCGAGGTCGACCTCGAAGGCGGCCTGGTAGCCGCGGCCGACCAGGTCGCTGAAGCCCGGGCGGTGCGGCGGCAGGTAGACCTGGTGGTCACCGGACGGCGTGGTCAGGACCAGGGCGGAGTCCGCCCGGGCGTTCGGCCGCTTGGGCAGGCCGAGCGCCCGGCCGAGCGGGTGGACCGTCAGGACCGGGTCGACGAGGTCGCCGGCGGGGAAGTCAGGGCTGTGTCGTGCCGACATGCGCGGGTGCTCCAGGATCGGGACGGGTTCGGGTGGTGCGGCTTCAGCCGCCGGGCGGGACCGGGACTGGGGCCGCCGGGCTGCCGGAGTGGACGGTGTGGACGAGGTGGTCGAGCCGTCGGCGGTCGCGCTCGGTGACGGCCAGGTCGTCGAAGAGCTCGGTGAGCCGGGCGGTGGTCTCCGGCTGGTCAGCGGCGCCGACCAGCCAGCCGCGCAGCACGCCCAGCGCCGCGTCGCGGTAGCGGCGGTCCTCCAGCGCCGTGCGCCACAGGGCGGCCAGCAGCGAGCGGACGGGCACGGGATCCTCGGGGGCGGCCAGCACCGTGACGCTGACCACGCTCCCCGGCTCGGGGCGCGGGCTGCGGGCGTACCAGTCGAGCAGCAGCGGCCGGCCGACGGCGGTGTCCTCGGTGCGCCGGGCGGCGGTCAGGAAGACGGCCAGGGCCAGCTGCCGCAGGGCGGCCGGGCCGGAGAGCCAGCGGACCAGGGCGCGCAGCACCTGCTCGGCCTCGGCGGAGAGCAGCAGCAGCTCGGCCGCTTCGAGCAGGCCGAGCACCTGGAAGCGGTCGGCCCGGTCGGGCGCCGGGGGCTGCGCGCCGGGCTGGACCTTGGCGGCTAGCTGGTCGAGCTCCTCGTCGCTCAGCCGTTCGGCGGCCAGCACGAAGGCCTCCAGGGCCTGGGCGGGCAGGAGCGGGCCGAGCAGGGCGTAGCAGCGGATGGCGGTCCAGCGGCGGCGGGCGTTGTCGTCGCCCGCCCAGCTGGACAGGATCCGCGGGACGGCGGCGGTGCCCGCGTGGTAGGCGAGGGCGAGGCTGTTGGCGGCCTGGAGGCAGAGCCGGAAGTCCTTGGCGCCGGACCAGGGGCCGAGCAGTCCGCTCATGGTGGCGGAGAGGTCGACGGAGGCCAGCAGGGCGGTGGTGGAGGCGACCCGGGCCCGTACCAGGGCGCGGGAGTCGGTGGCCAGCGCGTTGAGCCAGCCGGTGATCGCGGGGCGGGCGGAGGGGTGGCCCGTCCAGACCTCGCGCAGCAGCGTGGGTGAGGTGCGGGGGTCCAGGAACGAGGCCATCCGCTGCGGGACCGGGCCCCACGGGGTCTGTTCGATCTCCTCGGTGAGTTCGGCGCGGGCGAGGGCCATGCGCTCCTCGACCGAGCTGCCGAAGGGCGGGATGCCGTCCGGTTCCCCGGCGGTGCGGATGGTCTCCAGGCGGCGGAACAGCTTGTCGGCGCACTCGGCGGCGAGGGTGTAGGGGGCGTGGTCGAAGACGGCCAGGGAGATCAGGAACGCCTTCTCCTGGAGCGGGAGCTTGTCGTCCCCGAACCAGCGGCCGACCTTCTCCTGGACGATGCCGTGACCGAAGTCGGCGAGGTCGGAGGGGCGGTCGGTCTCGGGGGAGTAGCGGGCCAACTCGACGGCGAACTCGGCCACTTCGCGGATCGGCGGGTACTTGGCCAGGAACTCCTCGACGGGTTCCAGGGTGAGCAGGTGCCGGCCGGAGGGCAGGCCGTCCCGCAGGGCGTCCAGGTGGGCGCCGAGGACGAGCACGGGGTCGGGAGGCTGCCAGTCGACGGTGGGGAGTTCGCGGATCGCGGCGGAGCGGGTGGTGGTGACGACCAGGTAGCCGTCCTGCTTGGCGAGGGTCTCGCGCAGCCGGTCGAGGTCGGACCGGAGCAGCGGGCGGGTGCGGGGGGTGGTGTAGTCGGCGAGCAGGTAGCCCGGGGCCGGTTCGGCGCCGGTGAGCAGCGCGGTGGGGGAGACACCGGGGTCGAGGTTGCGGATCCGGCGGATGCCGAGCGTGTGCAGCAGCATCAGCGCGGCGGAGCGCCGCCCGGTGTCGGCCCGTCCGGTGAGGATCAGGACGCGCTGCTCGCGCAGCTGCTGGAGGGCCTGCTGGAAGGCCGGTCCGGGCCGGAAGACCGTGGTGAGGGCGGTGAGCTCCGCGGCGGGGACCTCGCCGGAGGCGTGCGGTGGGGCGCCGAAGGCGGAGCCGAACTGGTAGACGGTGGTCTTCGGGCCGGTGACGACGTCGCCGTGGACCTGACCGCCGGAGACGGTGTGCCGGTCGCCGCCGATCAGGTCGCCGCCGAAGTCGGGACTGCCGCCGGCGAAGAGGTAGTTGCGGCCGGCGAACCCGTCCGGGACGTGCTCCAGCAGTTCCTGGACGGCCTCCAGGGCGTTCTGCGGCTCCTCGGGCGGGGCCTCCTGGAGCTCGTCGGGGTCGAGCGGCTGGGCGGCGGCGTCCGGTTCGGCGGTGGCGGTCATCGCTCACCGCCCACCGTGTTGCCGGTGTTGACGTCGCCGTGGACCTCGCCGCCGGAGACGATGTGCTGGTCGCCGCCGATCAGGGCGCCGCCGAAGGTCGGGGTCCCGCCGAGGAACTGGAAGGTGGCGGGGGTGCGGCTCTCGGCCGGGGGCGGCGCGGGGGCGGCGGCCGGGACGGGGCTCGGGGCCTCGGCCGGCGCGGGCGCGGGTTCGCCGTGCAGCCAGGCCGTGAAGTCGCCCTCCTTGCCCTGGACGGTGACCCGGTGGAACGCCTCCGGCAGCAGTCCGCCGTGACCGTGCCGGACGATGCCCTGGTAGAGCGCGTCGGAGACGCCGAGCACGCAGGGGCCGTCCCGGTGTCGCAGCGCCTCGCGCAGGGCGGTGGAGTCCAGCAGCCGGAACGCCTGGTTGAGGTCCCAGCCGACGGCGCCGCCGAGTGCCCCGCCGAGTTCCTGGACGGCGACCTCGCCGGAGGCGAGCACGATCCGCAGCCGTACCCGGGCGCCGGCGGCCGCGAGGCGGTTGTTGGCGTGCAGCAGAGTGGGGGTCTCGTTGATCAGCGCGTGCAGCAGCCGGGGCTTGGGGACGGTGGGGCTGATCAGGGCCATCACGGAGTCGCCGCGGTCCTCCAGGCGCTGTTCGGCGGGTTCGACACCGGCGCTGCGCAGCGTCTCGTGCAGGACGGAGTAGAGCATCCGGCGCATGAACGCCTGCTCGACGTCGTCCCGCCTGCCGAACTGCTCGATGTCCAGCAGCAGGATGGTGTGGTTCACCGGGTCGGTCATGGTCGCCTCTCGGTTCGTCGTCGGGCCTCAGCCTGCCCGTTGGGGGCGTGTCGGTGTGAGCGCCGATGTGGCACTCGTTCTGTGACGGTGTGCACAGAACCTCCGTGCGGATCAGCGGACTTGACCGGGCCTCCGGAGCAGTTCGGGGCGCGCGATGACCAGTGAGCGGCGGCTGGTGACGACGATGCCGCGGTCCCGCAGGGACTTGAGCAGCCGGGCGACGGCCTCCCGGGAGGCGCCGACCGAGCCGGCCAGTTCCTGCTGACTGAGCGGGACGGACACGACGATGCCCTCGGCGGTGCGGCGGCCGTGGGTACGGGCGAGTTCCAGCAGCAGGTCGGCGAGGCGTTCGCTGACGGTGAGCGAGGCGAACTTCAGCCGGTGGTGGTCGGCGGCCCGCAGCCGGTCGGTGGAGAGCGCCAGCAGTTGCATCGAGGCCGCGGGGGTGCGCTGGAGGTAGGCGGTGAAGGCGGTCCGGTCGACGGCGCTGGCCTCGACCCGTTCCAGCGCGGTGACGGTGGCCGCCCGGGGCCTGCCGCTGAGCGCGGCGGACTCGCCGACGATGTCGCCGGGGCCGCGCAGGGCGAGCAGCGCCTCGTACCCGTTCTCGGCGGCGGCGGTCACCTTGAGCCAGCCGCGCAGGACGAGCAGCACGTGGTCGGAGGGTTCGCCCTCGCGCAGTGCGGTGGTGCGCGCGGGGTAGTCGAGCCGGCGGCCGAGGGCGAGCAGCGCGGTGCGGTCGGCGTGGTCGAGCCGGGCCAGGAAGGGCACCCGGTCGTCGAGGCCGTGACCGGTCGCGGGACCTGGTCCGCCGGGCGGCGTGTTGGCCATGCCTGATCAGCCCTCGCTGGGTTCGCCGTGGCGCGGTCGGGCTCGGGAGCGGTGGCGCGCGGGCCAACAAGTTACTAGCGAAGCGGCCGCTGCGCCGGTGAATCCGCGAATTCCCCCCGACCTTCCTCCCCCTCGCGGGGGAGGGGCGGGAACCGCTCCGGCGGGGGAGGTGGAGCGGCGGGCGGCCGAGGGAGGCTTCTGGCGTCGGGACGACGGGGCTTGCGGAAGGGGCCGGACATGAAGCGGGTACTGGGCGCGGTGGCGATCACGGCGGCGGTGGTGCTGGGGATGCAGGGGTGCCTGCCGTTCTGGGAGTCGGACGAGCACAGGACGGTCAGCTACGGAGTGACCGATCCGGTCAAGGAACTGGTGGTCGAGGGGGAGGACGGCGGGGTGGTGGTGACCGGCACCGGCGACGCGGTGCAGGTGGTCGAGCGGCAGACCTACCGGGGGGAGGCGCCGAAGACCTCCCACGAGGTGAAGGACGGCGTGCTGCGCCTGGCGTACTCCTGCTCCTCCTGCGGGGTCGGGTACGAGGTGCGGGTGCCGGCCGGTACCAAGGTGCGGATCAAGGAGGAGAACGGCGGGGTTCGGCTGGTCGGGCTGTCCGCCGAGGTGGAGGCCTCGGTGGAGAACGGCGGGGTCGAGGCGACGGGGCTGACCTCCCCGACCGCACACCTGAGCGCGACCAACGGCGGGGTGCACGCGGACTTCGCGGCGGCGCCGACGACCCTGGACGCCGAGGTGGGCAACGGCGGGGTGTGGCTGAGGGTCCCGTCCGCGGAGGCTTACACAGTGACCGCGCGGGCCCAGGACGGCGGCACGGACGTGGGCATCCCCTCCCACCCGGGTGCGGCGCACAGCATCACCGCGCGGGCGGAGACCGGTGGTGTGACGGTCAGCGGTGTCTGACCGGGCGGTGCCGGAGGTTCTGCCGGTAGGGCATGATCTTCTCCGCGGGGGCGGCTTCCCCGGGTACGGGGGAGGTGCGACGGTGGAGCGCGCGGCGCGTTGGCGGAGCCGCACGGCCGGGCTGAGCCCGTACGTGCTGGACACCTTCCTGACGGTCTGCTCGGTGGCGGTGTCGGTGTGGTCGGTCTACAACGACGACACGGACTGGCCCTGGTGGGTGTACCTGCTGGCGGTGTCCACCTCGGTGTTCCTGCCCTGGCGGCGACGCGCCTCGCTGCCCCTCCTGCTCGTCGGCAGCCTGCCCTCGCTGGTGCTGTCGGTGGTGGCGCACTCGGCGAACCCGCAGGTGCCGCTCTACGTGGTGATCGGGATGTACACGGTGGCGGAGCGCTTCCCGGACCGGCAGCGCTGGACGGTGCTGGCGGTGGTGGTGGTCGCCAACGTGATCGGCACCCACTCGCCGAACGGCGCGCTGTTCAGCGTGCTCACCTCGGTCGGCTCGTTCGTCTTCGGCGCCCTGGTGCGCACCCAGCGGCAGTTGGTCCGGGTGGAGGCGGAGCGGGCGCGGGAGGCCGGGGTGCGGGCGGCCAGCGAGGCGGCCCAGGCGGTCGCCGAGGAGCGGGCCCGGATCGCCCGGGAGATGCACGACATCCTGGCGCACGCCGTCTCCTTGATGGTCATCCAGGCCGAGGCCGGGCCGCTGGTGGTGCGCGACAACCCGGAGCGGGCGATCCGCGCCTTCGACACCATCGCCGACTCCGGCCGGGACGCGATGGTCCAACTGCGCCGGGTGCTGGGGGTTTTGAAGGACGCGGAGGCGGCCCGCGAGCTGGCGCCGCAGCCCCGGCTGGCCGAACTCGCCGACGTGGCCGAGCGGGTGCGCCGGTCCGGCCTGGGGGTCGAGCTCGAACTCGCCGACGGACTGGGCTCCCTGCCCGCCGACGTGGAGGCGGCCGCGTTCCGGATCGTGCAGGAGGCGCTGACCAACACCGTCAAGCACTCCGGGGCCGACCGGGCCGCGATCCGGGTGCGGCGCGCCGGGGAGGTGCTGGAGGTGGTGGTCTCCGACAACGGCCGAGGCGTGCCGCTGACCGCCGACCGTACGGTGGCCGGCTGGTCCGGCGGCCGCGGGCTGGTCGGCATCCGCGAGCGGGCGGCGGCCTGCGGCGGCCGGGCCGAGGCCGGACCGGGGCCGGACGGCAGGGGTTTCCTGGTGAGTGCCCGGCTGCCGCTGGGGCCGGCGGGCGTGGTGGAGAGGGTGGGCGGTTGACTTCCTCCCCCGGCCGTAGCCGGGGGATTCCCCTCAGCCTCGCGGCTGAGCCGCTGCGCGTTGGCGCTGCGGTGGGACGACTTCCTGCTTCATCGACGACTGCCCGCCCGGAGTGATCCGTTGAGGTCTTACACCGTCTCCACAGGCTGCAACTGCCAGTCCGGCGGCCAGGAGGTTGGGTGCCGCGTTCACGTCCCGGTCGTGGACCGCTCCGCAGCGGCACGTCCATTCACGGACGTTCAGGGGAATGTCGTCGCGGATGGTTCCGCAGGCCGAGCACAGCTTGGAGCTGGGGAACCACCGGTCGGCGGTGATCAGCTCGCGGCCGTACCAATCACATTTGTATTCCAGCAGGTCCGCAGCTGTCTTCTGGTGCCGCAGCGCCTGCTGCAGCGGAACGCAGGACACCTCGCAGAGGAACGCCAGCTCCTCGCTCTCCTTCCACGCCGTCAGTATCGCCGACGTGGCGTTGTAGGTCACCCGCTCCCGGCCCATCGGCCACGCGTCCGACCGGGCGGCCAGCGCCTTGTTGCAGACGAGCCGCACGCGGCCGAACGTGCGCGACAGCTCGGCCGCCTGCGCATCGGTCGGGTAGAAGCGGAACTTGGACGCCCGCTTCATGTGAGTGGCCGTCACGACACGCACGGTAACACTCGTCCGGGCGGCCACCTACTGGTGATCACCTCGCGGGACGCCACACCGCCTTGGCGGCGGTCTGGCTTTCTCTGCCCCGCTAGGCGGGAGCTTCGTTTCTCCCCCGCACGCGGGAGGTACCCCCACCCCCGGCTGAAGCCGGGGGTATCCACGAAGGAGATCTGATGACGTCAATTCGGGTGGTGGTCGCGGACGACCAGGAGCTGGTGCGGGCCGGGTTCGGGATGATCCTGGACGCCCAGCCGGACATCGAGGTGGTGGCCGAGGCCTGTGACGGCGCCGAGGCGGTCGAGGCGGTGCGCACGCACAACCCGGACGTGCTGCTGCTGGACGTCCGGATGCCGGTGATGGACGGTCTGGAGGCGGCCCGTCGGGTGTGCGGGGAGTTCCCGGCCACCAAGGTCATCATGCTGACCACCTTCGACATCGACGACTACGTCTTCGACGCGCTGTACGCGGGCGCCAGCGGCTTCCTGCTGAAGGACGTCCGGCGGGACGACCTGGCGCACGGGGTGCGGATGGTCGCCTCGGGGGAGGCGCTGCTCGCGCCCTCGGTGACCAAGCGGCTGATCGGTGAGTTCGCCGCCCGCCGGCCGGGCAGCCGGGAACGGGCGGTGCGGCCGCCGTCCAAGCTGCTGGAGCAGCTGACCCTGCGCGAGCAGGAGACGCTGCGGCTGATCGCCCGCGGGCTGTCCAACGCGGAGATCGCGGCCGAACTGGTGGTCAGCGAGCACACCGTGAAGACCCACGTCAGCAACGTGCTGAGCAAGCTCGGGCTGCGCGACCGGGTGCACGCGGTGGTGTTCGCGTACGAGGCCGGGGCGGTGGTGGCGGGGGAGTCCTGAGGAACTCCCCCGCGCGGGGGAGGTGGGGAGTTCGCCGGTGCGGGCGATCCGTGACGAGCGGTCCGGCGGACAGGCTCTGTGGTGTCGGAGCACGTCCACCGTTGGAGATCGTCAGATGAACGCCACTCGCACCGCCCGCCTCGCCAGCTACGCCGCCGTCGGCGCCCCCGCGCTGATGGCCCTCTACGGCGGGATCCGCCTGGTGCCCGGCTCGCGTCAGCCGGGCCTCGGCTGGACCGCGGGGCACACCGCGATGTTCGCCGGCCTGCTGCTGTTCGTCCCGGTGCTGCTCGCCCTGCGCGCCCTGCTCGCCCCGCGCGGCACCACGGCCGGGAGGCTGGCCGCGAACGCCGCGCTGGGGACGGCGTTCGCGGGTCTGCTGGCCTCGCTGGTCCAGATCGGGATCGACCTGTGCGTCGGTGTGCTCTCGGCGACCAAGGACGAGCAGTCACGGCTGTTCGGGCGGATCCAGGACGTCCCCGGGGTGCTCCCGGCCGTGTACCAGGTCGGCCCGCTGCTGTTCTACGTCGGCCTGCTGGCCCTGCTGGTCGCCGCCTCGGTGGGGGCCGGCCGGACGCTGCGCTGGTGGAGCCCGGTGCTGATGCTGGTCGGCACGGTCGCCACGGCGGCCGACCTGGCCTTCATCCCGCTCGCGGCCGTCTGCTACCTCGGCGCCCTCGCCCCGCTGACCCGGCCGGCCGCCGCCCTGCGCCCGGCGCTGGCCTGACTGTCGGCGGCCCGGCCGGCGGCGGGCCGTCAGCTCATCCGGAACACCGGCCCGCGCGGGGTGAACGGCAGCCCGGCGCCGCGCGGGACGAGGAAGGCGTGCTCGCGGCGCACCCGCAGCACGTCGCACTCGCCGTCGGTGATCACCAGGACGGGCGCGCCGGGCGGGAAGTCCTCGGCCCGCTCCAGCAGGTCGATGCCCGGCTGGAGGACGGTGCCGCCCCGCCCGTGCACCCGGAGCCGCCCGGCGATCTCCTCGACCGGGAGGTACCCGGCGTCGTGCGGGGCGGCGTCGCAGTGCACCACCCGGGCGGCCGGGACGTCCCTGGCGGCGGCGTACGAGGCGATCGCGCCGAGCGCCTTGCCGAGCAGCGTCCGGTCCATCGAGCCCGAGGTGTCCAGGACGACCCCGAAGGTGCAGCGCGGGACCTCCTCCTCGGGGCGGTAGCGGCCGGCCCGGGGGATGTCCGGGGTGGCGGACTGCCGGCGGGCCGGGCGGAAGTAGCTGCGCACCGGCTCCGGGCTCGGCACGAACTCGTCGAACCAGCGCGCCAACCGGGCGTCCCAGGACAGCGGTGGGTGGGCGAGCGCGCGGATCTCCTCGACCAGCCCGGCCGGGAGCAGGCCGCGTGCGCGCCGGTGCAGCTCGAACCCCTGCTGCAGCCCGCGCCGGTAGAAGTCGTCGAGGTCCACGTAGGGGCGCCGCTCGCGGGCCGGCGGTTCGCCGAGGACGTCCGGGCGGTTCTTCCCGGCCAGGGTGGCGAGGCGGCGGATCCGGCGCTGGTCGTGGGCGATCCGGTCGTACACCTCCTCGGCCGACAGGCCCTCCAACCGGGGGTCGTGCAGCAGCCCTTCGGGCATCTCGCCGACGCCCATCTCCAGCAGCCAGCCGTTGATGACGTAGTCGGCGGCCACGTTGAACAGGAACGGGTCCCGCCCGCCGCGGCGCTCGCCGTGCCGCAGGGCGGCGTGCAGGATCTCGTGCCCGAGGATGAACCGCCACTCCTCGTCGGAGTGGTGGCGCAGCGGGTTGACGTAGATCTCGCCGACCTCGGCGTTGACCGCCGCGACGGCGATGTCGTGCGCCCGGGCGAGTTCGGCGTCGGCCACGACGGTGAGACCGGCCGCGATGCCGCCGAGCAGCGGGTACGAGGAGACGAACCAGCCGAGCGCCCTGGTCCAGGGCCGCTCGGGCAGGCGCTCGCCGGTCTCGGCGTCGATCCGCCCGCCGGCCCGGTCCATCGCGGCCGACATGGTGCGGGTGAGGGCCGCCGCGAAGGACGCCTGCCAGTCCTCGGGGACCTGGCCGTGGCCGCGCCACTCGACCAGCAGCTGGTCGCAAGCGCCGGCGCCGGCGGTGCCGGCCGTCCCGGCGGCCCCGGCCGGAGGCAGGCCGTCGCGGCGCCAGAGGGCGGCCAGCTCCTCCTCGTCGCCGCCCGGGTACGCCTGGGGGAGCGCGACCGGGGCGCGGCCGACCGGAAAGGTGGCGAGGAAGCGGTTGACCACCGCGCAGCGGGCGGCCGCCGTGTGCGGGTCGGGCTGGACCCGGGTGCCGCGGGCGGCCGGGAGGTGGCCGAAGCCGAGGTGCAGCAGGCAGTGGGCCACCACCCAGGCCCACTCCTCGGGTTCGGCCCGGCGGCGCGGGTCGACGTGCACGGTGCCGTCGGAGTCGACCACCGCCCAGCCGTCCGGCGGGGCGGTGGCGCAGTCCTGGGTGCGGCAGAGGTCGGCGCGCAGGGCGGCGAACGCCGGGTTGCCGCGCAGCAGGCGGACGCCCTCGGTGAAGGCCTCGGCGCCCGGGTCCGGCTTCTTCGAGGCGGAGGGCTTCACCGGCTTCACCGGCGGGCCTCGACCAGCCGGGGCATGTCCCGGGCGGCCTCGACCAGGAACCAGGAGGGCAGCACCGGGTTGCCGTCCGCGCCGTCGGCGATCACCGTCTGGGCGACCTCCACCGAGATCTCGGCCAGTTGCACCAGCAGCGACTTGGCCCGGAAGGCGGTCTGCCGCTGCGCCCCGGAGGCGTGCTCCTTGCGGGCGGGCAGCTCCTTGACCAGGCGGCCGCGGAAGGCGTCGGCCAGGTAGTAGAGTAGGTCGCGGTCCTCCAGCCGGTGCGGCCAGCGGGCGTCGCCCTTGATGATCGCCTCCAGGCCGTAGGAGTTGCGGACGATCTTCGCGTAGCCGCAGAAGGCGACCGCGTGCTGCGCGCTGAGCAGTCCGTGCGCGACGACCTTGAGGGTCTCCCCGTCCAGGGGCGGGCCGAAGGAGTGCAGCGCGTCGGAGAGCATGTGCCAGGCGCGCGGGGTGGAGAACGGCTCCTCGGTCTTGGGCGGGGCGGACCACAGGTGGTCGGGCCGGTCGGTGAGGTGGTCGACGATCCAGGGGTGGATGCCGGCGTCGGCCGCCCAGCGCAGCCAGTCCCCGGCGCTGGCCCGCAGATGGACGTGGACCATGCGGTTGACCAGCGCGGACGCCATCGGGCGGGCGAGCGCGCCGTCGGTGGCGCGGTTCCCGGCGCCGATGACCACGGAGCCGGGCGGCAGTTCGTACGAGCCGATCCGGCGGTCCAGGATCAGCGAGTAGAAGGCCTTCTGGACGTCGGGCGAGGCCGCGTTGAGCTCGTCCAGGAACAGGCAGTACGGCTCGTCGCGGGCGATCTGCTCGGGCGGACAGAACCGGGAGCGGCCCTCCGGGGTGAGCTGCGGGACACCGATCAGGTCCTCCGGGGCGAGCTGGGTGCCGACCAGGCTCACGCACTCCAGCCCCAGCGACTCGGCGAACGCCCTGACCAGGGAGGACTTTCCGATCCCGGGTGCGCCCCAGAGGAACACGGGGCGGACGGTGGCCAGGCCGAGCAACAGCTCGGGGACCTGGGCGGGCGAGACGCTGACTGCTCCCTGCACGGGGCTCCTTCACGGCAGCGGTGGGTGACCGGCCCAGTGTGCGGCGGGAGTTGACCGGGCGCACCGGATTTTCGGTGGCCGCGGGCGGGGCGGCGGCCGTACCGTCCCGCATATGAACGCGAAGCGCCCCCTGATCGCCGTGCTCACCGGTGCGGGCATCTCGACCGACTCCGGCATCCCCGACTACCGCGGCCCGCAGGGCCTGTGGCAGAAGGACCCGTCGGCGCAGAAGCTCGTGACGATCGGCCCGTACCTGGCCGACCCCCAGGTGCGCGAGCGGGCCTGGCTCTTGCGTCGCGACGCCGGGGCGCTGGCCGCCGAGCCGAACGCCGGGCACCGCGCGCTGGTCGACCTGGAGCGCTCCGGGCTGCCGGTGCGGGTGCTCACCCAGAACGTGGACGGGCTGCACCAGCGGGCCGGCCTGCCCGCCCGCAAGGTGCTCGAACTGCACGGCACCGCGCGGGAGGTGCAGTGCGTGAGCTGCCGGGTGATCGGGTCGATGGAGGAGGCGCTGGCGCGGGTCGAGGCGGGGGAGCCCGATCCGGCGTGCCGCGAGTGCGGGGGGATCCTCAAGCCGCGGACGGTGATGTTCGGGGAGAACCTGGACCCGGTGGTGCTCCAGCAGGCGGACGCGATCGCCAAGGCCTGCGACATCTTCGTCGCGGTGGGCACCAGCCTCCAGGTCTACCCGGTGGCTGCGCTGCCGCAGATCGCGGTGGAGGGCGGTGCCCGGCTGATCGTCATGAACGGCGAGCCGACCCCCTTCGACGAGGCCGCGACCGAAGTGATCCGGGAGCCGATCTCCACCGCGCTGCCCGAGCTGGTGCGGCGGCTGGTCATGGAACGGGCGTGAGGACCCTTTACGGACGTACCGCGTGCATACGATGATCTTCCTGGCTTCCCCTCACGGCCTGGAGTTCGACCGATGACGACGACGGCGAAGTTCGACCCCTGGTCGGCGGCGTTCGTGGCCCACCCGTACGACGCGTACGCCGAACTGCGCGAGCACGCGCCGGTGGTGTACCACGAGCCGACGAACCAGTGGCTCGTCTCGCGCCACGAGGACGTCAGCGCGCTGCTGCGCGACCGGCGGCTCGGCCGCACGTACACGCACCGGTTCAGCCACCAGGAGTTCGGCCGCCCCGAACCCGACCCGGCGCACGAGCCCTTCCACACCCTCAACGACCACGGGCTGCTCGACCTGGAGGCGCCCGACCACACCCGGATCCGCCGCCTGGTCTCCAAGGCCTTCACCCCGCGCATGGTCGAGGGGCTGCGGCCGACCGTCCGGCGCCTGGCCGGGGAGCTGGTCGACGGGCTGCTTGCGGCCGGCGGCGGGGACCTGATCGCCGCCGTCGCCGAGCCGCTGCCGGTCGCCGTGATCGCCGAGATGCTCGGCGTGCCGGAGGGGGACCGGCACCTGCTGCGCCCCTGGTCGGCCGACATCACCGGGATGTTCGAGCTCAACCCGAGCGAGGAGGTCGCCCGCCGGGCCGTCACCGCGAGCACCGAGTTCTCCGACTACCTGCGTGCCCTGATCCGCGAACGCCGGGCGAACCCGGGTGAGGACCTGATCAGCGCGCTGATCCAGGCCCAGGAGGGCTCCGACGCGCTCAGCGAGCAGGAGATGGTCTCCACCTGCGTGCTGCTGCTCAACGCCGGCCACGAGGCGACCGTCAACACCACCGGCAACGGCTGGTGGGCGCTGTTCCGCAACCCCGGCGAACTCGCCCGGCTGCGCGGTGACGTGGACGGGCTGCTGCCCACCGCCGTCGAGGAACTGATGCGCTGGGACACCCCGCTGCAGATGTTCGAGCGCTGGGTGCTGGAGGACATCGAGGTCCGCGGCGTCACCGTCCCGCGCGGCGCGGAGATCGCCCTGCTCTTCGGCTCCGCCAACCGCGACCCGCAGCGCTTCGCCGACCCCGACCGGCTCGACCTCGGCCGCACCGACAACCCGCACATCACCTTCGGCGCCGGAATCCACTTCTGCCTGGGCGCGCCGCTCGCCAGACTGGAGCTCACCGAGTCCTTCGGCACGCTGCTGCGCCGGGCCCCGGGCCTGCGGCTGGTCCGCGAGCCCGAGTGGAACCCGGGCTACGTGATCCGAGGGCTCAAGGAACTGCTGGTCGAGGTCTGAGGACCGAGGGGGGAGAAGGCCGTGGGCAAGGCGACAGGGGCGCTGCTGGGGCTGGCGATCGGCGATGCGATCGGCCGGGTGACCGAGTTCAAGAGCGTCGAGGAGATCGCCGCCGTCGAGCCCGACTGGCGGCGGCTCCCGCTGCCGGAGAAGGCGTTGGTCACCGACGACACCCAGATGACGCTCGCCCTCGCCCGTGGCTTGCGCACCGCCCTCTCGCGCGGGCCGCTGACGCCGCTGCGCCTGGAGCGGCCGGTCCGCGAGGAGTTCGTCGACTGGTGGCGCTCCCCGCAGAACAACCGCGCCCCCGGCATGACCTGCCTGCGCGCCTGCGAGCGGCTCAGCCACGACGAGTACCGCTGGCAGCAGGCCAGCGACGTCGGCTCCAAGGGCTGCGGCGCCAACATGCGGGTCGCCCCGATCGGGCTGATCCGCGAGCTGGACGCCCGGCAGCTCTCCGGCGCGGCACAGCTGCAGTCCGCGCTCACCCACGGCCACCCGACCGCCCTCGCCGCCGGCGACCTCACCGCGTACGCCGTGCGCAAGCTCGCCGAGGGCGTCCCGCCCGCCGGACTGCCCGCGGTGCTGCGGGCGTACGCGCTGGCGAGCCGCGAGCGCTACGACGAGTTCTGGCTCGGCGACCTCGCCGCGCGCTGGTACGGCTCCTCCCCGCAGGCCGTGCTCGCCCGCGGCTGGGACGACTGCCTCAAGGTCCTCGACCAGCTGCAGGCCGCGCTCGCCGCCCCGGACCCGGAAACCGACCCCTGCCTGGCCACCGGCGAGGGCTGGGTCGCCGAGGAGGCCTTCGGCACCGGCCTGCTCTGCTTCCTGCTGCTGCCCGACGACCCGGTGGCCGCCGTCCGCCGGGCCGCCTACTCCAGCGGCGACTCCGACTCCCTTGCCTGCCTGGCCGGCGCCTTCGCCGGCGCGTACCACGGCGAGGCGGTCTGGCCCGGGGAGTGGGTCGAGCGGATCGAGCACCGGGACGAGCTGCTGGAGTTCGGCGCCCTCTGGGACTGAGGGATCAGGGTTGGGGCGCTCCGGGGTCGGCCGGGTACAGCTTGACCAGGTGGGGCGTCAGGCCGAGGAACGCCAGCGACCGCACCTCGCCGTACGTCGCGAGCCGGTGGCCGATGCGGTGCACGGAGTCCGGACCGAACAGTTCGTCGAAGTAATCCAGTTGCTCGATGCTGGGCGGCAGTGAACGCAGCGAGGCGAGCAGCGCCGACAGCGCGTCCGGCAGCTTGGAGAACTGCGCGGGCTCCGTGACCCCCTTGACCTCCACCACCACGGGGAACGGGTACGGCGCGGCCTCCCCGCACGCACTCACGAGCCTCATCACGCACCGCCTTCCGGGCCCACCAGAGCCCAAATGATCTTTCCAATGCCTTCCGGCCGAGGCGCGCAGCCCTACTCCACGGACAGGGCCTCCACCAGCCACAACCCATTGCCCCGAGAGGTCGTCCGGGCTGGCCGCACGCCGGATCACCGGCTTCTCGCTGCTCGCGTCGTGCACTTCGATCCGAAGGTGGCCGCAGACCAGCTCGAAGCGCACGGCGATCTCGCACCCGGGCGAAACCCGTGCGTGCCTTACCGAGGTGAACTGGAGGAGGCTGTTTCCGTCGCCGGGCCAGCCTTCGAGGCCGAGCGGATGTCGCTGCCGTCGCTGCTCATGATCGCTGGAGAACTGGACCAGGAACTCCGGACGAACTACCCGCAGGAGGTCCTGACCAGGCAGTTCCGTGAGCAGTTGGTCACCATCGGGGCGGAGAGCAAACCCGCCCTCCCGTTCTAGGCGTCCTCAGAAGTGCGAAGCATTGAGCAGCCCGGGAGGCGACCGAGCATGGCCAGGCGTGACTACGAAGACGATCCGAACGCCCCCGAGCCCAACAGCCTGGTTCCGGCTGCTTCTGTGGTCGTGATGGACGAGACCGGCCGAGTCCTGCTGCAGCGGCGCACCGACAACGGCATGTGGGCACTGCCCGGCGGAAAGATGGAGCTGGGCGAATCCCTCGCGGGATGCGGGATCCGGGAGACCCGCGAGGAGACCGGTATCGAGATCGAGATCACCGGGATCGTCGGCACCTATACGAACCCGGGCCATGTCTTCGCGTACGACGACGGAGAGGTCCGCCGGGAGTTCTCCATCTGCCTACTCGGACGGGCCGTCGGTGGCACCCTCCGCACCTCGGACGAGTCCTTCGAGGTCGCCTGGTTCCACCCGGACGAGGTGGGCGCGCTACCCATGGTCACCAGCATCCGTAAGCGGCTCGATGACTGGCGAAGCGGTCAGATTCCTGTGGTTCGGTAGCCGAGGCGGAACCCGATCGCGGGGCGGCGCGTCGAAGGGCCATGACGAACAGCCGCACCGGAAACCGTCGTCGCGCCGCCGTGCTCCTCGCCGCCGTGCTCGCCGCGCCGCTGCTCAGCGGCTGCGGCAGCACCGGGGCCGCCACCGGCACCGAGCTGAAGGCCTCCGCGCCGGCCGGCCGGCCCGCCGTGGACCCGGCCCAGATGGCCGCCACCGCGCAGGCCACCGACGCCTTCGGGCTGGACCTCCTGCACGCTCTCACCGCGAAGCCGGACGGTGCCGGGCGCAACACGGTGGTCTCGCCCGTCGGGCTGGCCACCGTGCTCGGGATGCTGATGCCCGGGGCGCGCGGCGAGACCGCCGACGAACTCGCCAAGGCCCTGCACACCGGACTCGACCCGAAGCAGTACGCGCTCGCCGTCGGTGCGCTCGACCAGCGGACGAAGAACGGGGACCAGCTCACCCTGCGCCAGGCCGACGAGGTCTGGACGCAGCAGGGCTTCCCGGTCGAGCCCGACTACCTGGCCGCGCTCGCGGCCGCCTTCGACGCTGGGGTGCACACCACCGACTTCAAGAATGATCCCGAAGGCAGCCGCAAGGCGGTCAACGCGGTCGTGGAGAAGGCCACCGAGGGACGGATCAAGGACCTCTTCGCCCCGAAGACGATCAACCCGGACACCCGGCTGGTCCTCACCGACGCGCTCTACCTCAAGGCCAAGTGGGCCTCCGAGTTCAAGCCCTCGAACACCGAAGACCGCCCGTTCCACAAGCTCGACGGCACCGTGCCGAACGTCTCGACGATGAGCCAGACCGGCGGGTTCAAGTACGCCGACGGCTCCGGCGGGATCGTCGGAGAGCCCTGGCAGGCCGTCGAACTCCCTTACGCGGACGGCAACCTGGCGATGGACCTGATCGTCCCCGCGCAGGGCGGCTTCGCGGCCTTCACCAAGGGACTGGACCAGCCCCAGCTCGACCGGATCCTCGGCGCGCTCGCCGAGCGGCCCGTCGACCTGCAGCTGCCGCGCTTCCACTTCGACACGTCCAACGAGCTCACCCCCGCGCTGCGCTCGCTCGGCGTCCACTCGGTCTTCGACGACGCGGACCTCAGCGGCATCGCCAAGGAGCCGCCGCTCGCCGTCAGCACGGTCGTCCAGAAGGCCACCGTGCAGGTCGACGAGGAGGGGACGGTCGCGGCGGCCGGCAGCGGCGTAGGGCTCGTCGCCGGGGCGGCGCCCGCTCCGCGCGACCCCGCCCAGCTGCACATCGACCGGCCGTTCCTGTTCCTGGTCCGGGACACCTCCACCGGCCGGCCGCTGTTCCTCGGCCAAGTCACCGACCCGCAGGCGAAGTAGGGCCGCTCACCAGGCTGTTCACCAGGCCGGATAGCGCCCGCCGAGCGCCGGGTGGGCCGGGTCGCGGCTGCCGAACAGCACCAGCAGGTCGTCCGCGACCGTCAGCAGCTCGGCCCGCCCCTCGATCGCCCGCACCCACTCGCCGGGCAGCGCCGAGGCGCCGTACGCGGCCCCGACCAGGTTGCCGCAGACCGCGCCGGCGGAGTCGCTGTCCCCGGAGTGGTTCACCGACAGCAGCAGCGCGGTGCGCACCGGGTCGGGGTCGAGGGTGGCGGCCAGCAGCGAGTACACCGCGATGGCCAGGCACTCCTCGGCGATCCAGCCGAGCCCGACCCGCTCCACCGTCTCGGCCGAGGGCTCGGCCTCCTGGGCCAGCCGCACCGCCCGGGCCAGCGCCTGGACGGTCTCCTTGGAGCTCGGCAGCTCGCGGATCTGCTCCACCGTCTCGCCGACCGCCGCCCACGGTTCCGTCCCGGTCGCCAGCCGCTCGACCAGCGCCGCGAAGGCGCCCGCCGCGAGGTAGCCGGTCGGGTGCCCGTGGGTGAGTTGGGCGCACTGCACGGCCAGCCCGAAGGACTGCTCCACGCCGAGCCGGGCCAGCCCGAACGGCGCCGAGCGCATCACCGTGCCGCAGCCCTTGGAGCCCGGGTTGACCGGCCCCGGCCGCCCGATCGCGGACGGCGCCTCGAAGTCCGGGTGCTCGGAGACCCCGCTCAGGCACGCGTTGCCCGGCGCCCGCCGCGCGTACAGGAACGGCCGGCCCAACAGCCAGCCGTCGTACGGGCGGGGCTGGGGTTCGGTGTCCGGCGCGCTCTGGTACTGGGTCCGCAACCAGCGCCGGTAGGCGCCGTGCACGGCCTCCGGCACCGAGCCGCCGCCGCCCGTCCAGCCGCGGACGAAGCCGCGGATCAGGCCCTCGGCGGTGAACAGCGTCATCTGGGTGTCGTCGGTGACCTCGACCGGGCCGCTCCCGGCCGGCAGCGAGGCCACGCCCTGCGACCCGAACCTGTCCTGGATCTGGTGCAGTTGCTGGAACTCCACCGGCCAGCCCAGCGCGTCACCGATCGCGCCGCCGAGCAGCGCACCGCGCACCCGGTCCCGGTAGCCCGACTCCGCCGCCGACTCCGTCACGTCGGATCCCCCTTCGTTCGTGGCGGGTCGTTTCTATCAGGCGGGGCGCCGGTCGTGGATCTCGCCCCGGCCGTGCAGCGCGGCCCGGTCGGCCGCGGCCCGGCCGGCGGCCCAGCCCTCGCCGTCGCTGACCCGCACCCGCTGCGAGACCAGCTTCGGGAACAGCCGGCCGACCTCCTCGTCCACCGCCGCCGAGCGGGCGGCCAGCGCGGGCAGCAGCCGGGCGTCCGGCAGCAGCTGTTCCTCGGTGCCGTCCTCGCGCAGGTGGCGGCCGGCCGCGGCGGCGCTGGTGGTCCGCTCGGTGGCGGCGGTCAGCCGTTCGCGGATCCGCGCCGCGTACGCGACCAGGAAGGACTGCCGGAACGCCTTGCTGCGCGAGTCCTTGCCGGAGCCGGCCTTGTTGAGTGCGTGGGTGGCCTGCACCAGCAGCGAGGTGTAGAGCAGCTCGACGCCGTCCAGGTCGCCGTCGAAGCCGATCACGGTGCAGAAGCCGAACTCCTTCGCCCACACCACCCGGCACCGGTTCGCGGCCGCGACCGCGTCCAGCAGCATCGTCTTGGGGCCCTCGTACGGGTTGTCCACGCCGATCCGCAGCGCCGCCGGGGTGTCCCGGTCGGCCGCGGCGGCGGCCACCAGCGCCTCGTCGATGCTGTGCTGGGCCATCAGCTGCTGGGCCTTGGCGGTCAGCGCCTCGGCCTCCTCCGGGTACTCGGTGGACTCGGCCTTGGCCAGCAGCGCCCGGATCCGGGCGAGCATCCGCGGTTCGCCGGTCACCGGACCGGCGGGGCGCGGGGCCGTCGTGGACGCGCCGGGGGCGGGGCCGACCGGCGCGATCGGAGGCAGCCGCCCCCAGCTGCGCAGCAGCTCCAGGAAGGCGGTGGCGAGCGCGAAGCGGTCCAGCCGGTGCCGGTGGGCGAAGGCCCCGAGGTACTGCTCGTCGGCCGGCCACCAGACCTCGGTCTCCAGCTCGCGCAGCTGCTCCTGCCAGCGCCGGTCCAGGCCCGCGGCGGGGTGGCGGCGGCCCTCGGCGGCGATCAGGTCCACCGCGAGCGCCAGGTGGACGGGCTTCAGCTCGCGCCGTACCACCCGCACCAGATCGGCGGGGCGCCACCCGGCCGACCAGCAGCGGCCCACCGCGGTGTCCGCGTACCCCAGCAGCGCACGGCTGACCGCGGGCCACTGCCCGACCGAGGCGGCCAGCAGCGAGGCCCCGGTGTCCAGCGCGAGGTCCAGCCCCTCCTCGGGGGCGGTGAGCACCGACCGCACCGCCTGCTCCAGCAGCGGCCCGGCGTTCCCGTCGCCCTGCTGCGCGCGCTTGCCCACGGTGTGTCCCTGCTCTCCTCGACGGTTCGGCCCCTCCGGCCCATGATGCCGGAGGGGCCGGACGGACGGGCCGGGGAGCCGGGACCTACCGCTCGACGGCCTTGGCCATGATCTCCGGGATCCGGTCCAGCAGCCGGGAGGCCGCCAGCCGGATGCCCAGGCCGGCGACCAGGCCGCCGTACAGCGGGCCGAGCAGCAGCAGGGGCCAGGTCGGCCCGTCCGATCCGAGCGCCCAGAACAGGTAGCCGCCGACCGGCAGGGCGAGCACCGCGACACCGATCATCGAGCCGAACTGGTTCAACAGGATCAGCCCGCCCTGCCCCGGGGCGGCGTTGCGCATCGGGTTGCTGTCGGCCGGCATGGTGTACGGCGCCAGCACGCTGAACACCGAGCCGAGCGCGATGCCGCAGCCGAGCACCGCCACCGCCAGGCCGACCGCGGCCGGCAGCCCGGCCCAGTCCCCGGTGACGGCGGCCAGCACCAGCCCGAGCACCACCGCGACCGGGACGGCGTACGACAGCACCGCGTACGCCCGGCCGCGGAGCTCGTCCCGGGCGTCGGCCGGGGTGCGCAGGGTGGCGGCGACCATCCAGAACGCCGAGCCGTCCATGCCGAACAGGTTGAGCATCTGCAGCCCGAGGAAGGTCCCGGTCATCGCCAGCAGGTAGACGCTCGACCAGCCCTGGACCACCGACAGCACACAGACCACCAGGGTCATCCCGATGCTGGTGAACAGGGCCGCCTTGGCCCGCGGCTCGCGCCAGGCGTACCGCAGGTGGCGCTGCATCACCGCGCCGGTGCGGCCCTCCGGCAGGAAGCGCCAGCCACCCGAGTTCTGCACCCCGCGCGCCACCTCCACGGTGGAGGCATCGGCGGTGACCATCAGCTCCTGCAGGCTGGCGCGCCACCAGCGCAGCAGCAGGACGAGCAGCGCGCCGGCCGCGGCCAGCTGGAGCACCCCGAGCGCGTAGTGGCCCTCGCCGACGGTGCGCGGGGCGTCCGCCGCGCTGACCGGCGGGACCCAGCGCAGCACCGCGGCTATCGGCTTCAGCGGGCTGAGGTCGATGTCCTTGCCGTGCTGGCGGCCGAAGATGCTCTGCGAGCCGACGTTGGCGGTCTGGACGAGCAGGGCGAAGGCCAGCCCGCCGAAGATCGCGAAGTCCTTGCCGCGCCGACTGGAGAGCATCCGGGCGTTCCCGGCCGCGACCGCCCGGGAGAGCGTGACCAGGCAGAGCAGCGCGAGCGGCACCCCGACCACCGCGGTCGCCGCCGAGGCGCCGCCCACCGCGCCGGACAGCACCGCACCGGTCACCAGCACCAGGCTGATCAGCGGGCCGGGCCCGATCAGCGAGGCCAGCAGCGAGCCGCGCAGCAGCGGGCCGGGCCGCAACGGCAGCACGGTGAGCCTGGTCGGGTCGGCGCTCTCGTCGCTGGAGAACAGGAACAGCGGTAGCGCCGCCCAGCCCAGGGTCAGCACGCCGAGCAGCATCACCCCGGTGTCCCCGGACCCGGCGTAGCGCCCGTTCAGCACCGACATGCCGAGGGCCACGCCGCCGGCGAGGAGCAGGCCGAGGACGCCGCCGACGACGTACACGGCGGTCCGGCCGGGGCTGCGGCGCAGCCCGTTGCGCAGCAGCCGCAGCTTGAGCGCGACCAGGCCGCGCACCACCGTCCGCCCGTCGGGCACCGTCGCCCCGGTCACCGGGCGCTCCCGGAGTGCCCGCCGCCGAGCCAGTCGAGCGCCCGGCCGTCGTCCTCCCGGACGCCGATCAGCTCCAGGAAGGCCTCGTGCAGGCTGCGCGCGCCGCGGACGGTGTCCAGCGGCCCCTGGGCGATCACCCGGCCCGCGTTGACCACGGCGACCCAGTCGCAGAGCTGCTCGACCAGTTCCATCACGTGGCTGGAGAAGACGACCGTGGAGCCGGCCGCCGCGTACCGCTTGAGCACGCCGCGGATGGTCTGGGCGGAGACCGGGTCGACGCCCTCGAAGGGCTCGTCCAGGAACAGCACGTCGGGGTTGTGCAGCAGCGCGGCGGCCAGGCCGATCTTCTTGCGCATGCCGGTGGAGTAGTCGGCGACCAGCTTGTCGGCGTCCCGGGCGAGGTCCAGGACGGCCAGCAGCTCCTCGGTGCGGCGGTCCACCTCGGCGGCGGGCAGGCCGCGCAGGCGGCCGGTGTACTGGAGTAGCTCGCGCCCGCTGAGCCGCTCGAACATCCGCAGCCCCTCGGGGAGGATGCCGATCCGGGCCTTCACCGTGACCGGGTCGGCCCACACGTCGGTGCCGTGCACCAGCACGGTGCCCTGGTCGGGCCGGAGCAGGCCGGTGACCATGGAGAGCGTGGTGGTCTTGCCCGCGCCGTTCGGCCCGACCAGGCCGATGAACGCCCCGGCGGGCAGTTCCAGGCTGAGCCCGGCCACGGCGGCCTGGCTGCCGAAGTGCTTCCACAGTCCCCGGATGCTGACGGCCGAGGGGGCGGGTTCGGAGGGCGACGGTGCTGACGCCTGCATGGCGGCCTTCTGTCTGTGGTCGTGGGTGGACGAACGGATGATCGAACGGATGCTCCGGGCCCAGCCTGGCACTGCCCGAACGGGCTGTCGCCCGCTTTGAGCATCCCCTGAGCGTGCCCGCCGGTCCGATCCCGCAACTACTCAGTTCCCTTGTTCGTCCTGCACTATGAGGAGCAGTGAGCGCGCGGGGTGCCGCGCTGCCGGGGAGGTGGCGGATGTCCGTTCAACCGTGGGGGGAGCCCGGTCCTGCCCATCGGCAGGCCGCCGGCTGGCAGTCCGGTCCGCCACCGCAGGCGGCGATGCGGGCGAGCCACGCGGACCGGGACCGGACGGTGGACGTGCTGAAGGCCGGGTTCGCCGAGGGGCGGCTGTCCGCCCAGGAGTACGAGCAGCGCCACGAGGCCGCGGCCCGGGCGGTGACCTACGGCGAACTGGCCGCGCTGGTGGCGGACCTCCCGACCGGGCCGATGGCGGCGCCGCTGCAGTCCGTGCAGCCCGTCCCGGCGACCTTCCTGGTGCCGCCGCCGGTGCCGCAGGCCCGACCCACCAGCGTGCTGGCGGTGGTCTCCCTGGTGTGCGGCCTCACCGGTGTCCTGGTGCTGCCGGTGGTGCCCGCGCTGATCACCGGCCACATCGCCCGGTCCCAGATCCGCGAGCGCAACATGGACGGCGACTGGGCGGCCGTCCTCGGCCTGGTGCTCGGCTACCTGGGCGCCGCCTTCTGGTCCCTGGTGTTCTTGCTGGCCGTCGCGTAGCGCCCCCGCCGCCCTGCAGCCGCCCCGTCGGCGCTCCGCTGGCGGGCGCCCCCCGACTGTGGTAGAGCGGGTGAAGGGCGGCCCGACACCGGCCGGTCGCGTACGGGACACCGGGGCGACACCCGGCCGAAGGCCGCGACCTGCGGCGTTGCATTTGTTTTGACCGCGCCCCATGCGCTAGGTACGCTCTGACCTTGTGCCTGGGGTGTCCCCGGGTCCTTGTGCGTGCATGCACACCGGTCGCCGCGCCGAGCCGGAGCGCCCTCCAGCGCACCGCGCGTAGAGCGCCGTCGCTGTACATCAGCTCATGGGATTCCGTGTCGGAATAGCCCAACACACCCGACCGCGTGGGTCGACCACGGGGTCGTGTGCGAGGGAGACACCGCAGGTTAGTTCCACCAAGCCTTGGCACACAGAAAACGGAGAAACGGTGCCTACGATCCAGCAGCTGGTCCGAAAGGGCCGGCAGGACAAGGTCGAGAAGAACAAGACTCCCGCGCTGAAGGGCTCCCCGCAGCGCCGTGGGGTCTGCACGCGTGTGTACACGACCACCCCGAAGAAGCCGAACTCGGCTCTCCGCAAGGTCGCCCGTGTGCGCCTCACCAGCGGGATCGAGGTCACCGCTTACATCCCGGGCGAGGGCCACAACCTGCAGGAGCACTCCATCGTGCTGGTGCGCGGTGGTCGTGTGAAGGACCTTCCTGGTGTCCGCTACAAGATCATCCGCGGTTCGCTCGACACCCAGGGTGTCAAGAACCGCAAGCAGGCCCGCAGCCGCTACGGCGCCAAGAAGGAGAAGTAAGAATGCCTCGTAAGGGCCCCGCCCCGAAGCGCCCGGTCATCATCGACCCGGTCTACGGCTCCCCGGTCGTCACCCAGCTGGTCAACAAGATCCTGCTGCACGGCAAGCGCTCCACCGCCGAGCGGATCGTGTACGGCGCCCTTGAGGGCGTTCGCGAGAAGACCGGCTCGGACCCGGTCGTCACGCTGAAGCGCGCGCTGGAGAACGTCAAGCCGGCCCTTGAGGTCAAGTCCCGCCGTGTCGGTGGCGCGACCTACCAGGTTCCGGTCGAGGTCCGTCCGGGCCGCGCCAGCACCCTGGCGCTGCGCTGGATGGTCGGTTACTCCCGCGCCCGTCGCGAGAAGACCATGACCGAGCGCCTGATGAACGAGATCCTCGACGCCAGCAACGGCCTGGGCGCTTCCGTGAAGCGTCGCGAGGACACCCACAAGATGGCCGAGTCCAACAAGGCCTTCGCGCACTACCGCTGGTAGTCCGTACCCCGTCACTAGACAGAGAGAGAACGAGCCACCATGGCTGCAACCTCCCTTGACCTCGCCAGGGTCCGCAACATCGGGATCATGGCGCACATCGACGCGGGCAAGACCACCACCACCGAGCGGATCCTGTTCTACACCGGTGTCTCGTACAAGATCGGTGAGGTCCACGATGGCGCTGCCACCATGGACTGGATGGAGCAGGAGCAGGAGCGCGGCATCACGATCACGTCGGCCGCGACGACCTGCCACTGGACGGTCGACGGCGTCGACAACACCATCAACATCATCGACACCCCGGGTCACGTCGACTTCACCGTCGAGGTGGAGCGCTCGCTGCGCGTCCTCGACGGTGCCGTCACGGTGTTCGACGGTGTCGCCGGTGTCGAGCCCCAGTCCGAGACCGTGTGGCGGCAGGCTGACCGCTACGGCGTCCCGCGCATCTGCTTCATCAACAAGCTGGACCGCACGGGCGCGAACTTCTTCTTCTGCGTCGACACCATCGTGGAGCGCCTCGGCGCCACCCCGCTGGTGATGCAGCTGCCGATCGGTGCCGAGGCGGACTTCCAGGGCGTCGTCGACCTGGTCCGCATGAAGGCTCTGGTCTGGTCCGCCGAGGCCGCCAAGGGCGAGATGTACGACGTCGTCGACATCCCGGCCGAGCTGCAGGAGCAGGCCGCCGAGTACCGCACCCAGCTGATCGACACCGTGTCGAACGTCAGCGACGAGATCATGGAGCTCGCCCTCGAAGAGGCCGAGATCCCGGTCGAGCTGCTGCAGGACGCGATCCGCAAGGGCACCCTGAACTCGGACTTCACCCCGATCTTCTGCGGCACCGCCTTCAAGAACAAGGGCGTTCAGCCCCTGCTCGACGCGGTCGTCAAGTACCTGCCGTCGCCGCTGGACATCGAGTCCATCGAGGGCACCAAGCCGAACGACCCGGAGACCACGATCTCCCGTAAGGCTTCGGACGACGAGCCGCTGGCCGCGCTGGCGTTCAAGATCATGTCCGACCCGCACCTGGGCAAGCTCACCTTCGTCCGGATCTACTCCGGCCGCCTGGAGTCCGGCACCTCGGTGCTGAACGCCGTCAAGGGCAAGAAGGAGCGCATCGGCAAGATCTACCGCATGCACGCGAACAAGCGTGAGGAGATCGAGTCGGTGGGCGCCGGCGACATCGTCGCCGTCATGGGCCTGAAGCAGACCACCACCGGTGAGACGCTGGCCGACGAGAAGAACCCGGTCATCCTGGAGTCCATGGACTTCCCGGCCCCGGTCATCCGCGTCGCCATCGAGCCCAAGTCCAAGGGTGACCAGGAGAAGCTGGGTGTCGCCATCCAGCGTCTCGCCGAGGAGGACCCGTCCTTCCAGGTCAACACGGACGAGGAGACCGGCCAGACCATCATCGCGGGTATGGGCGAGCTGCACCTTGAGGTGCTCGTCGACCGTATGCGCCGTGAGTTCAAGGTCGAGGCCAACGTCGGCAAGCCGCAGGTCGCGTACCGCGAGACGATCCGTCAGGCCGTCGAGCGCATCGACTACACCCACAAGAAGCAGACCGGTGGTTCCGGTCAGTTCGCCAAGGTGCAGATCGCGATCGAGCCGCTTGAGCAGGCCGAGGGCTACGAGTTCGTCAACCTGGTCACCGGTGGCCGCGTCCCGCGCGAGTACATCCCGTCGGTCGACGCCGGTTGCCAGGAGGCCATGGAGTTCGGTGTCCTCGCCGGCTACCCGCTCCAGGGCGTCCGCGTGAAGCTGCTCGACGGCCAGTCGCACGACGTCGACTCCTCCGAGCTCGCGTTCAAGATCGCCGGTTCGATGGCCTTCAAGGAAGGCGCCAGGAAGGCCAAGCCGGTCCTTCTTGAGCCGATGATGGCCGTCGAGGTCACCACGCCCGAGGACTACATGGGCGATGTGATCGGTGACATCAACTCTCGCCGTGGCCAGATCCGGTCCATGGACGAGCGTCACGGTGCCCGCGTCGTCACGGCGCTGGTGCCCCTCTCCGAGATGTTCGGCTACGTCGGTGACCTGCGCAGCAAGACCTCTGGTCGCGCGAGCTACTCGATGCAGTTCGACTCGTACGCCGAGGTCCCCAAGGCCGTGGCTGAGGAGATCATCGCCAAGTCGAAGGGCGAGTGAGTCCGGCTCTGCCGGCACGGGAATCAGTCCGACATTCGGGATGATTCACACCCCTTAGGCTATTAGGAGGCGACCCGGGAGGATCCGTCCGGATCCTCCCGGGGCCTCCGGCCCCCACCCGCGGGACGGTGCGAGGTGCTTCCGGCACCCGGGCCGGTCCCGATCAAAGACCAACTGACGTCAGCACGGCGTACAGGAACTGTCCTCAGGAGGACTCAGTGGCCAAGGCGAAGTTCGAGCGGACGAAGCCCCACGTCAACATCGGCACCATCGGTCACATCGACCACGGCAAGACCACGCTGACCGCGGCCATCACCAAGGTGCTGCACGACGCGTACCCGGAGATCAACCCCTTCACGCCGTTCGACCAGATCGACAAGGCCCCGGAGGAGCGTCAGCGCGGTATCACCATCTCGATCGCGCACGTCGAGTACCAGACCGAGGCGCGTCACTACGCCCACGTCGACTGCCCGGGGCACGCTGACTACATCAAGAACATGATCACCGGTGCCGCCCAGATGGACGGCGCCATCCTGGTGGTCGCCGCCACCGACGGCCCGATGCCGCAGACCAAGGAGCACGTCCTCCTGGCCCGCCAGGTCGGTGTTCCGTACATCGTCGTCGCCCTGAACAAGGCCGACATGGTGGACGACGAGGAGATCCTGGAGCTCGTCGAGCTCGAGGTCCGTGAGCTCCTCTCCGAGTACGAGTTCCCGGGCGACGACCTGCCGGTCGTCCGCGTCTCCGCCCTGAAGGCCCTTGAGGGCGACAAGGAGTGGGGCGAGAAGCTCCTCGGCCTCATGCACGCGGTCGACGAGAACATCCCCACCCCGGCCCGCGCCGTGGACCAGCCGTTCCTGATGCCGATCGAGGACGTCTTCACGATCACCGGTCGTGGCACCGTCGTCACCGGTCGTATCGAGCGCGGCATCCTCAAGGTCAACGAGACCGTCGACATCATCGGCATCAAGACCGAGAAGACCACCACCACGGTCACCGGCATCGAGATGTTCCGCAAGCTGCTCGACGAGGGCCAGGCCGGTGAGAACGTCGGTCTGCTCCTCCGTGGCATCAAGCGCGAGGACGTCGAGCGCGGCCAGGTCATCATCAAGCCGGGTTCGGTTACCCCGCACACCGACTTCGAGGCCCAGGCCTACATCCTGTCGAAGGACGAGGGTGGCCGCCACACCCCGTTCTTCAACAACTACCGCCCGCAGTTCTACTTCCGTACCACGGACGTGACCGGCGTCGTGACCCTCCCCGAGGGCACCGAGATGGTCATGCCGGGCGACAACACCGCCATGACCGTCGCGCTGATCCAGCCCGTCGCCATGGAGGAGGGCCTGAAGTTCGCCATCCGTGAGGGTGGCCGCACCGTCGGCGCCGGCCAGGTCACCAAGATCGTCAAGTAATCTGACGCTCTGACCTGCCTGCCTCGTCAGGCTCGTCCGAAGGGCCCCACGCACCGCGAGGTGCGTGGGGCCCTTCGGCGTCCAACCCGGCGCTCACCTGGGCGCCCTCGCTCTCACGGACAGCTCATGGCCGACTGTTATGGTCGGCTCACCATCCAGCCCCCGCCGTCGCGGAAAGTGGGACCCAACGCATGTCTACCGCACCGCTGTTGTCGGTCGTGATGCCGATCTACAACGAGCAGGAGGCACTCCCGCTGACCGTCGAGAGGCTGCGTCCGATCCTGGACGGGCTGGGCGTCGACTACGAGGTCGTCGGGGTGGACGACGGCAGCCGGGACGCCACACCCGTGCTGATGCAGAAGATCCGGCAGGACTGGCCGGAGTTCCGCATCGTCCGCTTCGCCCGCAACTCCGGCCACCAGGCCGCGCTCACCGCGGGCATCCACCGCGCGCTCGGCGACTACGTGGTCAGCATCGACGCCGATCTGCAGGACCCGCCGGAGAAGATCCCCGAGATGCTCTCCCTGGCCCGCGAGCAGAGCCTCGACGTGGTCTACGGCGTGCGCGGGGACCGCGGCACCGACACCGCCTTCAAGCGCCGGACGGCCGGCGCCTACTACTGGCTGATGCGCAAGCTGGTCGGCAAGCGGATGCCCAACCAGGCCGGCGACTTCCGGCTGCTCAGCCGCAACGCCGTGGACGCCCTCAAGCAGCTGCCCGAGCACCAGCCGGTCTACCGGCTGCTGGTGCCGTGGCTCGGCTTCCCCAGCGGCGAGGTGGTCTACGTCCGCGAGGAGCGGGTGGCCGGCGGCACCCACTACCCGCTGTCCAAGATGGTGCGGCTCGCGCTGGACAGCATCACCAACTTCTCCGCCGCCCCGCTGCGGCTGGCCACCTACCTCGGCCTGGTGAGCTTCGTGGTCTGCATCGCGCTCGGGATCCACGCCACCGTCTCCTACGTGCTCGGGTCGACCGTGCCCGGCTGGTCCTCGCTGTTCATCGGGATGCTGTTCCTCGGCGGCGTGCAGCTGATCTGCGTCGGGCTGCTGGGGGAGTACGTCGGCCGGATCTACTCCGCGGTGCAGGCCCGCCCGACCTACTTCGTCGGCTACGACTCGGCCGAGGACGACGAGCGGGGCCGGGGCCGGTGACCCTGACCGGCGAACCCGCCACCCCCACCCCGGGGCCGCGCCGCCAGCTGCCGTCCTTCCTGGTGATCGGCGTCCTGAGCACCGTCTTCTACCTGGGCCTGTTCGTCGTCGCCCGGTGGTTCACCGACCCGCAGGTCGCGAACCTGATCGCCCTGGCCGTCAGCGCGGTCGCCAACACCGCGGCCAACCGCCGGTTCACCTTCGGGGTGGTCGGCTCGCAGGGCATGGTGCGCCACCAGCTGCAGGGCGCGGTGGCCTTCCTGATCGGCCTCGGCCTCAGCTCCGGGGTGCTCGCCCTGCTGGACCGGGTGGCGCCGCACGCCTCCCGGCCGGTGGAGGTCGGCGGGCTGATCGTCGCCAACGGGCTGGCCACGGTGGCGCGGTTCGTGCTGTTGAAGGTCTGGGTCTTCCGCGGCGGGGAGTCGGGACGGTCCGGAGCCTGACCAGCGGATCCGCTCCACCGCTGCCCGTACGGCGCCGCCCGGCGGGCGGGACCGGTGTCGGCGCGCGATGGTTCGCAGGCGGCCCACGGGCCCCTGAGTGGTCTGTACCAATGGCACCCTCGGTATGCTGACCGCTTGCAGCCTGCCCGCAGACGGTGGCGGAAGTCCGGACCCGGTAGGGGGGAGACGGGCGGCAGGGACTTGACCGGAGGGGCACGGCACCGTGTCGATCATGCACAGTTCACCCGACAGCGAGACCCGGCGCAGCACCGCGCCACCGGGACCCCTGCCCCCGCCCGCCGGCGGTAGACGGCGGCGCAACCCGCTCGTCCTGGCAGGCGGGCTCGCCCTGTCGTGGCTGGTGCCGGCCGGCCTGGTCGCGCTGCACCTGGGCGTCGTGCTGCTGCCGCTGCTGCTGCTCGCGGTCGCCGCCGTGATCAGGGTCGGCGGTGTGCTGCTCGACCGGCTCTTCGTCGCCGGACTGATCCTGGCCGGCTCGGTGCTGACCTTCGGCCTGGTCTTCTCGCTCTGGCCCTGGGGCCTGTCGCCGACGGCCACCACCGGTGTGATGGCCAGCGTGCTGACCACGGCCGCATGGGCCGCCGGGCGCGCCCCCCGGCTGCCGCTGCGCTTCCGCTGGTCCGACCTGCTGGTGCTGGTCACCTTCGCCGGGATGTGGCACTACCTGTTCCACCCCGTCGACGGCGCGTCGGCGGCCGAGCGCATCGCCTACTTCGCCACGGCGGAGGACCGGCTCTCGCACTTCTCCTTCTTCTCCGGCATCCAGGGTGTCGGAGGCTACGACTTCCTCCACCAGGACGCCGCCAGGTCCTACCTGATACCGCCGTCCGAGGTGACCTACCCGCAGGGCTCGCACTTCCTGCTGGCCTGGACCGACGGGCTGGTCCACTCCGCCGCCGACCCCGGCGACATGATCCACACCATGAACCGGTACTTCCTGTACCTGCTGGTGGCGTACGCGCTGTTCTGCACCGCGCTGGTGTGGGCGGCTCGGTGGATCGGCGGACCGCGGCTGCGCGGCTGGCGGGCGGCGGCGGTCTGCGCGACCGTCGGCTCGATCATGTTCGCCAGCAACTACCTGGACCTGCTGGCCCACGGCTTCGACTCGACCTTCATCGGCCTGCTGCTGATCGCGCTCGCGCTGGCGGTGCTGATCCGGCCGGCGATGGGCCTCACCGAGTTCCTGCTGGCCGCCTCGGCCGGGCTGATCACCGTGACCTACACGTACAACATCTACGGCGCGTTCGTCGGCGTGGCCCTGCTGGGCGCCCTGGTGGTGCACCGGCGCAGGTTCGCCGGGCGGTGGTGGTGGACCCTCGGCGCGCTGGCGTGCGCGCTGGGCGTGGCCGCGCTGCCGAGCGTCCTCTCGGTGCTGGGCGACCTGGACGTGGCCAGCGCCTCGAACATGAGCGGCCCGAGCGTCAGCGCGGACCGCTCGATCCTCATCGGCGGCGGGCTGCTCGGACTGCTGGCGGCGGCCATGCCGCGCAACCGCCGCACCGCCACCGGTCAGCAGCACCTGGTGGTGCTGCTCGGCACGGGCGCCCTGCTCAGCGCCTTCGCGGTCTACCAGCTGAACACCATCGGCAAGTACTCGTACTACTTCCACAAGATGACGGCCGTGGGCGTCGTGGTCGCCCTGATATCGGTCGGGGCGGTCGGGGTGATGCTGCAGACGCCCCACCGGGGCACCGGCAACGTGCTGTCCCGGCGCCTGGGCGAGCTGGTGCTCTCCGGGCTGACCGTCGCCGCCGCGCTGAGCCTCTTCGCCAACGTGCAGTGGGGCTTCCTGGCCACCAAGGACGCCCCGTCCGCGTGGTCCAGCAACCCGCTGGTGGCCTGGGGCCGCGGCGGGTTCGAGACCGACATGGGCCCCGAGGGCATGGACGCGCTGAAGGTCCTGCGCGGCGACGGACCGGTGATCGCGCTGGTCTCCAACGACTCCGTCAAGAACCTCAAGGCCACCTGGCTCGCCTCGCTGATGAACCGGCGCGGCGGCGACATGAAGGCGCTGTACGACATCCACTGGGTGGACATCGGCGGTCCGCAGGCGAAGGAGGAGGACTACCAGCGCTCCTTCGGAAGGCTGAAGGGCGCCATCGAGAAGCTCCCCGCGCCGCACCCGGCGCCGACCATCCTGACCGCCGACCGTTCCGTGGGTGAGCGGATCAAGCGGGACCTCGCCAAGAACGGCCTGACGGTCAACGTGCTGAGCGATCAGGGGCTCCTCTGGACCCAGCCGTGGGGCCGTACCTTCCCCGGGACCGTCTGAGATGACGTCCGGGGGGATGCCCGTGGGCACTGAGCATTCACGGCCACCCGCTACTATTCACAGCAATCGCACGGCTTGGCCGGCCTCGTGCGGAGGCGTGTGGCACGGCCGGCCGGTGAATTCGGTGGTCATGTGATGAAGAACCCGATCGCCAAGCTGCTTGGGGTGCTTCCCCCGGGGGCGCGGCTCGTGGTCGGTGGCACGGTCGTGCTCGGAGCCTCGGCATACGTCTACATGGCGCTCGTGGGCTACAGCCTGAGCACCGTCGGCGCGGCCAGGGTGACGATGCTCTGGACCATCGTGATGTCCGTGGGCTGGGGACTCTTCCAGCCGGTCGAGCTGGAGCTCACCCGCCTGGTGGCCGCCCGCAAGGTCGCCGGGCACGGCGCGCTGCCCGCGGTACGGCGGATGCTGCTGCTCGCCGTGGCGATCCTGGTCGCGGTCTGCGCGGTGCTGGCGGTCGCCGCCCGCCCGATCGCCGACCAGCTGTTCAGCGGTGACCGCGGCCTGGTGGTCGCGCTGGCCGGCGGCCTGGCGGGCCTCGCGGTGAGCTCGGTCGCCCGCGGCGCGCTGGCGGGCCTGGGGCTGTTCGGCCCGTACGGCACCCAGCTGGCGGTCGACGGCGGCCTGCGCATCGGGCTGGCCGGTGCGGCGGCGGCGGTCGGCCTGCACTCGGCGATGGTCTTCGGCCTGATCCTGTTCGTCTCCCCGCTGCTGGCCTCGCTGATCGGCCTGCGCGACACCCTGGCCGACCGCACCCCCGGCCCGGAGGTCTCCTGGAAGCAGCTGACCAGCGGCCTCGGTCTGCTGATCGCCTCGGTGATGCTCAGCCAGCTGGTGGTCAACGCGACCGTGGTCTGCGTGCGCCTGCTCTCGCCGAAGCACTCCGAGGCCTCCGACGCGCTGGTGTTCGCGATCGGCCAGGCCGTGGTGATGGCCCGGGCGCCGCTGTTCGCCTACAGCGCCCTGCAGGCCTCCATGGTCTCCGCGCTCTCCGGTGCCGCCGCGGCCGGAAACCACGCCGAGTTCCGCAAGGTGCTGACCCGCACCACCGCGATCGTCGCCGCGATGTGCATCGGCGGCGGCCTGCCGGTGATCGTGCTCGGCTCCAAGCTCAACCCGCTGCTGTTCAACGCGAAGGACGTGCTCGGACCGCTGGACTTCATCTGGCTGGTGTTCGGAACGCTCTGCTACGTCCTGGCGACGGTCTTCGGCCAGGCGCTGATGTCGAGCGCCCAGCACCGCCGTCAGCTGGTGGGCTGGACCGCGGGTTCCGTAGCATTGGTGGCTGTCGCGCTCGCACCGGGCAACGTGGGTCTCCGGGCGGAGCTCGCGTACCTGGCGGGCTCGTTGGTCAGTGCCGTCCTGATGTTGTGGTCGCTGTACCGTGCCTTCCCCTCCCGCCCCGCCGCCGTGTCGGCAGACCGGTCCGCAGCACAGCCGCTGCGGACCTCCTGAGGGTGGCCCCCGACGCCATGACCATCACCGATAGACCGACCCGAGGCACGGGCCGCCGTGCCGTTCGCCAAGCATGGAGCACCTGTGTCCGAGTATGACAACGTCTGGCTGGTGATCCCGGCCTACAACGAAGGCCAGGTGATCGCCGACGTCGTGGAGGGGGCACGCAAGACCTTCCCCAACATCGTGGTGATCGACGACGGCTGCACCGACGACACGGCCGAGCACGTCATGACGACCGGCGCCCACCTGGTGCGGCACCCGGTCAACCTGGGGCAGGGTGCCGCGCTCCAGACCGGTCTCAAGTACGCGCTCGCCCAGGAGGGCGCCGAGTACTTCGCCACCTTCGACGCGGACGGCCAGCACCAGACCGCCGACGTCGAGAAGATGGTCGCGCTGCTGCGCGAGGGCGAGGCCGACATCGTCCTCGGCTCCCGGTTCATCGAGCAGACCGGCCAGGTGCCGTGGATCAAGCGCGTGGTGCTCCGCACCGCAGCCGCGGTCAGCCCGACCGCCCGCAAGCTCAAGCTCACGGATGCGCACAACGGTCTGCGGGTGATGAACCGCGAGGCCGCCAGCCGGATCAAGATCACCATGAACGGCATGGCGCACGCTTCGGAGATCGTCTCCTTCCTCGCCGGCTCGGACCTGCGGGTCGCCGAAGTTCCGGTGGACATCCTGTACACCGACTACTCGCGCGCCAAGGGCCAGTCCCTGATCAACGGCGTGAACATCCTCTTTGACATCTCGCTGCGGGAGCGTAACGGCCGATGAACCACCTCTGGATCCAGCTCATCCTGGTCGTGGCCGCGGTGGCCATGGCGCTCGTCTTCGTCTGGCGCTGGGACAAGGCGAACACCCGGGCGTGGAAGCGCATCGCCTTCACGCTCTTCGTGATCGTCAACGTGGTCGCGATCCTGTGGCCGAGCGGCGTGACCAAGCTGGCCACCGCGCTGGGCGTCGGCCGCGGCACCGACCTGGTGCTCTACCTGATGGTCATCGCCATGGGCTTCCTGACCCTCAACACCTACCTGCGCTTCCGCTCGCTGGAGAAGAAGATCACCGACCTGGCCCGCACCGTGGCCATCACCGAGGGCGTGCGCCACAACAACGACCGGCTCAACGCGCCGGTCGGCACGGAGCACTGATCCCGGGCGGTCACGACGGCGCAGTACCAGTGACTGAGGGCCGGCCCCGTCCAGGGGCCGGCCCTCAGCCACTAGCGGCGGGCCCGCCCCCGACCCCGGTCGACGCACCGGAACCGCGGAACTGTTTGACTTGGCTCGCCCGGCGGCCGCGGCCGGGCGGCACCGAAGCATGATCCAGACCAGGAGGTGCGGCGCCGCCATGAGCGTCGATTTCGTCATCCCGTACTACGGCGACCCGGAGTACCTGTTCGCCACCATCGACAGCATCCGGGCCCAGCACCAGCAGGACTGGCGGCTGACCGTGGTGGACGACCAGTACCCGGGCAACCGGGCGCTGGAGTACATCGAGGGCCTGGACGACGAGCGGATCCGCTACGTCCGCAACGAGGAGCGGCTCGGCCCCAACGGCAACACCTACAAGGCGTCCACCCTGGCCGAGCGCGAGTTCGTCTCGATGATGGGTGCCGACGACCTGCTGGAGCCGAACTACCTGGACGTCGTCCTGGAGCGGATGAAGGCCGACCCGAACGCGATCGCGGTCCAGCCGGGCGTGAAGGTGATGGACAGCGACGGGGTCCTGGTGCCGTCGCTCGGCATCGGCGACAAGGTCAAGCGCCGGATCGCCGCCCCGGCCCGCAAGGCCGGCCTGATCAGCGGCGAGGACGCGGTGAAGAGCCTGCTGTCCGGTAACTGGCTGTACACCCCGTCGCTGCTCTACCGGCAGTCCGCGCTGTCGAAGATCCCGTACCGCCCGGACATCGACGCCGTCCACGACCTGGCCTTCATGGTCGACATGCTGATGGAGGGCGGCAACCTGCTGGTCGACGAGCGCGAGGTGTTCCGCTACCGCCGCCACCAGGCCAGCGACTCCTCGACCCGGGTGAAGGACGGCAAGCGCTTCGACGAGGAGCTGCGCTACTACGGCCTGATCGCCAAGGAGCTGCGAGCCAAGGGCTGGAACGCGGCGGCCCGCTCGGCCGACCTGCACCTCTCCTCCCGGCTGCACGCCCTGATGGTGGCCGCCGGGCGCCTCGGCGCGGGGGACTTCGCCCACGCCGGCGCCATGGTCGGCCGCGCCGTCCGCAGCAGCTGACCGGGCCGCACCGGGGCCGAGGCCGGGCTTCGTGCGCCGAACGATCACCTGGCTCCACATCAGGCCGCGTGACAGACTTCGCGAGCGATCCAAGGAGTGGGGGTGCGGGTGACGCGCGGCGCACCCGCAGGTAGGACATGACAAGTGCTGGTTCCAACAACGAGGGAAGTGCCCCGGTGCAGCCGTTGATCGATTCCGCCCACGAGCCCGACGGGCGGGCATGGGGAGAGGGCGGTGACGGGAACGCGACCGGAGCCGCCGAGGAGGCGACGCCTTCGGCCCTCGTGGTCCGACTGGGCGCGCTGGCCGCCCACCGCTGGTTCTGGCCGGTCGCCCTGCTGCTCGGCTACCTCGGGCAGGCGGCGTTCCGGCTGGCGCTGTCGATCCACAACTACTACCCCTCGGTGCACGCGGACGAGGACGGCTACCTCGCGATCGCGCGGGTGCTGGCCGGCCGGCCGACCACCGAGATGCCCACCGGCGTGATCATCCCCGGCGGCTACTCGCTGCTGATCTCGCCGGCGCTGCGGATCGCGGACAACCCGAACACCGCCTACCACCTGATCATGGGCATCAACGCGGTGCTCAACGCGCTGGTCTTCCCGCTGGCCTTCGTGGCGGCGCGCCGCCTGGGCCTGTCCCGGCCGCAGGCGTACCTGGCGGGGACAGCCGTCGCACTGGTGCCGCCGGTGATCTTCTACTCCCAGTTCGTCATGACGGACACCGTCCTCCCGGTGCTCCTGCTGTTCTGGCTGATCGGGATGCACGGCTGGCTCTCGCCCGGGTCGGCGCGCCGCCGCTCGCTCCATGCGGTGGCGATGAGCCTGGCCGCCGGCTACTCGATGGCCACCCACGACCGCGGCGGCGTGGTCGTGGCGCTGACGGCGCTGGTCCTGGTCGTGGTGCTGGCCCTCGGCTGGGCGCCGCGGCTCACCTCGCTGGCCGGGATCGGCGCGCTCGGCGTGGCCGTCCTGGGCGCCAAGCTGCTGGACCGCTTCGTCACGAGCCAGTTCAAGGACGTGCCGGGGGCAGGCGTCGGCAACAAGGTCTTCGAGAACCTTGAGGACCGCAAGTACCTCGGCACGATCGTCGTCCGCACCCTCGGCGAGCTCTGGTACTTCTTCACGTCGTCCTACGGCCTCGGGGCGATCGCCTTCGTGCTGTGCGTGGTGGCCGTGTTCCGCCGCCGGTTCTCGGTGGCCGAACGGGTGGTGGCCTTCTGCATGGTGGCCATGCTGTGCGGCACCGCGCTGGCCTCCGCCGCGGGCCTGGCGGACAACGAGCGCATCGACAACTGGGTGTACGCCCGGTACTGCGCCGTGCTGGTGCCGGTGTTCCTGGTGGTCGGCCTGGCGCCGCTGTTCCGGGCCGGAACGCGCTCGCTGCTGCGGCTGGCCCTGGCCGGTGTGGTGGTCATCGGAATCACCGGGCTGTCGGTCACCGAGTACGCGGGCTCCAAGCTCAACGCCTGGATCATCCCGTGGACCGTGCCGGACGCGCAGTTCCTCTCCTCGACCTACGACGGCCTGCACATCGGCCGTACGACCTTCGGTGCGCTCGCCGTGCTCGCCGCCTGCCTGCTGCTGCGGGTGGCCGGCGGTCGCCGGGTCGTCACGGCCGTGGTGGCGTGCCTGGCGGTCTTCGCCGCCTACGCGACGTTCACCGTCACCAACAACATCGCCGAGTCGCACTCCAAGTTCCGCAAGTACGAGGCCGTCGGCGTGGCCAAGGAGGCAGGCCTGGCCAAGGGCGACAACGTGATCCTGGACTGGGACCTCGAATGGGGCACCCGGATGTCGCTGGCCTTCGAGGTCTACTGGGGCCGGGTCTGGACCAGCAACGTGAAGTACGGCAACACCCCGCCGGAGAAGGCCAACGCGATGCTGCTGACCGTCTCCAAGGACAAGGGCGCCACGCCGGAGTCCAGCTGGCCGAAGCCGCTGCCGGGCTGGCACGTCGCGAAGTACAACATGGACCGCGGCTGGGTGCTCTGGCGCAAGGGCTGAGCCGCGGGACCACCCCATCGGGGCCGGTGAGGTACGCCTCACCGGCCCCGATTGGCATCCCGGCTGCTCCATGTGGCAGTATGTCCAAGTTGCTCGGTTGAGTGCCGATGCTGCGCGCCTCCCGCCGGGAGGACTGGAAGCGAGTCCCATGTACTCGTCGTTCCCGTGATGGCCGTCAAGCGTGAGTTCTACGCCACGGCAGCTGCGGGGCGAAAGTACGGGAATCTTCCGGGAAGCGTGAGCGGGGCCTCGACCCGGCCGCCCCTCACCCCGAAAGTTCGAAACCGACGAAGTACTTCGCCGGTTTTTTGCAAGCGCAAGAGCGACACGCCCGAGCGCGGGGGCCGGAGGGGAGTCGTGAAGTGACTAAGGACAAAGGACTACTGAGTAGCCATGGCGGGACAGAAGATCCGCATCCGGCTCAAGGCCTACGACCACGAGGTCATCGACTCCTCGGCGAAGAAGATCGTCGAGACGGTGATCCGTACTGGTGCGCAGGTCGCGGGCCCGGTGCCGCTGCCCACTGAGAAGAACGTGTACTGCGTCATCCGCTCGCCGCACAAGTACAAGGACTCGCGCGAGCACTTCGAGATGCGTACTCACAAGCGTCTGATCGACATCCTCGACCCCACGCCGAAGACGGTTGACTCGCTCATGCGTCTCGACCTGCCGGCTGGCGTCGACATCGAGATCAAGCTCTGAGAGGCGCACCGAAGATGGCTAAGCAGATTAAGGGCATCCTGGGCGAGAAGCTCGGCATGACCCAGGTCTGGGACGAGAACAACCGGGTCGTGCCGGTGACCGTCGTCAAGGCCGGGCCGAATGTCGTGACCCAGGTCCACACCGCCGACAGCCCGGCCGGCTACAGCGCCGTCCAGCTCGGCTTCGGCGAGATCGACCCCCGCAAGGTGAACAAGCCCCTCGCGGGCCACTTCGCCAAGGCCGGTGTCACCCCGCGCCGCCACCTGGTCGAGATCCGTACCTCGGACGCGTCCGAGTACACCCTGGGCCAGGAGATCACCGCCGAGCTGTTCGAGGCGGGTGTCAAGGTCGACGTGACCGGCACCTCCAAGGGCAAGGGCTTCGCCGGTGTCATGAAGCGCCACAACTTCCGTGGTCTCGGCGCCGGTCACGGCACCCAGCGCAAGCACCGCTCGCCCGGTTCCATCGGTGGCTGCGCCACCCCGGGCCGTGTGTTCAAGGGCCTGCGCATGGCTGGTCGGATGGGCCACGAGCGTGTGACCACCCAGAACCTGACCGTGCACGCGGTCGACGCGGAGAAGGGTCTGCTGCTCATCAAGGGCGCCGTCCCGGGCCCGAACGGCGGCCTCGTCCTCGTCCGCACCGCGGCGAAGGGGCTGTGAGGAAATGAGCACCATTGACATCCTGTCGCCGGCTGGCGACAAGACCGGCAGCATCGAGCTGCCGGCCGAGATCTTCGACGCGAAGGTCAGCGTTCCGCTGATGCACCAGGTCGTCGTGGCGCAGCTCGCTGCGGCCCGTCAGGGCACCCACAAGACCAAGACTCGCGGCGAGGTCCGCGGTGGCGGCAAGAAGCCGTACCGCCAGAAGGGCACCGGCCGCGCCCGTCAGGGCTCGACCCGTGCGCCGCAGTTCGCCGGCGGTGGCGTCGTGCACGGTCCCGTGCCGCGCGACTACTCGCAGCGGACCCCGAAGAAGATGATCGCCGCCGCCCTGCGCGGTGCGCTCACCGACCGGGCCCGCCACAACCGCATTCACGTCGTCACCGGCGTGACCGCGACCGAGGCGCCGTCGACCAAGGCCGCCAAGGGCCTGTTCGGCAAGATCACCGACCGCAAGAACGTCCTCCTGGTCGTCGAGCGCTCGGACGAGCTGGGCCTGAAGTCCGCTCGCAACCTGCCGAACGTGCACATCCTGGACGCCGGTCAGCTGAACACCTACGACGTGCTCGTCTCCGACGATGTGGTCTTCACCCAGGCCGCCTTCGAGCGTTTCGTGGCCGGTCCGGCCGCGTCCGCCAAGGCCGTTGCCGCTGAGGGCGAGCTCGAAGGGAGCGCCGCCTGATGAGCGACGTTACGAGCAAGACGTTCACGGACCCCCGTGACGTCCTGGTGAAGCCGGTCATCTCGGAGAAGAGCTACTCGCTCCTCGACGAGAACAAGTACACGTTCATCGTGTCGCCGGGCGCCAACAAGACCCAGATCAAGCAGGCCGTCGAGGCGGTCTTCTCGGTCAAGGTCGAGGCTGTCAACACGATCAACCGTCAGGGCAAGCGCAAGCGCTCCAAGACGGGCTTTGGCAAGCGCAAGGACACCAAGCGCGCCATCGTGACGCTGGCCGAGGGCAACCGCATCGACATCTTCGGTGGTCCGGTCTCCTGAACCAGGAGATCGTGATCGTCGATTAGGACGAGGACGAGAGAGCCAAATGGGCATCCGCAAGTACAAGCCGACTACGCCGGGCCGTCGCGGCTCCAGCGTGGCCGACTTCGTAGAAATCACGCGGTCCACCCCGGAGAAGTCGCTGGTTCGCCCGCTGCACAGCAAGGGCGGCCGCAACAACGCCGGTCGTGTCACCGCTCGCCACCAGGGTGGCGGTCACAAGCGCGCCTACCGCGTGATCGACTTCCGTCGTCACGACAAGGACGGCGTGCCGGCCAAGGTCGCGCACATCGAGTACGACCCGAACCGCACCGCGCGCATCGCGCTCCTGCACTACGCGGACGGCGAGAAGCGCTACATCATCGCGCCGCGCGGCATCGCGCAGGGTGACCGGATCGAGAACGGCGCTGGCGCCGACATCAAGCCGGGCAACAACCTGCCGCTGCGCAACATCCCGGTCGGTACCACCATCCACGCGGTGGAGCTGCGTCCCGGTGGCGGTGCCAAGCTGGCCCGCTCCGCCGGTTCCGGCATCCAGCTGCTCGCCCGTGAGGGTCGCATGGCGCACCTGCGCATGCCCTCCGGTGAGATCCGCCTGGTCGACGCGCGCTGCCGCGCCACCGTCGGCGAGGTCGGCAACGCCGAGCAGTCGAACATCAACTGGGGCAAGGCCGGCCGCATGCGCTGGAAGGGCGTCCGCCCGACCGTGCGTGGTGTCGCCATGAACCCGATCGACCACCCGCACGGTGGTGGTGAGGGTAAGACCTCCGGTGGTCGCCACCCGGTCTCGCCGTGGGGTAAGCCCGAGGGCCGTACCCGTCGCCCGAACAAGGCGTCGGACAAGCTCATCGTGCGCCGCCGCAAGACCAACAAGAAGCGCTAGGAGCAGGTCAGATGCCGCGCAGTCTCAAGAAGGGCCCCTTCATCGACGGCCACCTCATCAAGAAGGTGGACGCTCAGAACGAGGCGGGTACCCAGAACGTCATCAAGACCTGGTCCCGTCGTTCCGTGATCTCCCCGAGCATGCTCGGTCACACGATCGCGGTCCACGATGGCCGCAAGCACGTCCCGGTGTTCGTCACCGAGTCGATGGTCGGCCACAAGCTCGGCGAGTTCGCTCCGACCCGCACCTTCCGTGGACACGTGAAGGAAGACCGGAAGTCGAAGCGTCGCTAAGCGCCTGAGCTTAAGCGCCAGAACGACTCAATGACTTACTCCATTAAGGGGACAACCATGGAAGCCAGGGCTCAGGCGCGGTACATCCGCGTGACGCCCATGAAGGCCCGCCGCGTGGTGGACCTCATCCGTGGCATGAATGCCACGGAGGCCCAGGCCGTCCTGCGTTTCGCTCCGCAGGCCGCCACCGTGCCGGTCGGCAAGGTGCTCGACAGCGCCATTGCCAACGCCGCGCACAACTACAACCACTCCAACGTGGACGACCTCTACATCTCCGAGGCGTACGTTGACGAGGGTCCGACCCTGAAGCGGTTCCGTCCGCGTGCCCAGGGCCGTGCCTACCGGATCCGCAAGCGGACCAGCCACATCACCGTGGTCGTCAGCAGCAAGGAAGGGACCCGGTAATGGGCCAGAAGGTTAACCCGCACGGGTTCCGTCTCGGCATCAGCACGGACTTCAAGTCCCGCTGGTACGCCGACAAGCTGTACAAGGACTACGTCAAGGAAGACGTCGCCATTCGTCGCATGATGACGAAGGGCATGGAGCGCGCCGGCATCTCCAAGGTCGAGATCGAGCGCACCCGCGACCGCGTCCGCGTCGACATCCACACCGCTCGCCCGGGCATCGTCATCGGTCGCCGCGGCACCGAGGCCGACCGCATCCGCGGCGACCTGGAGAAGCTGACCGGCAAGCAGGTCCAGCTGAACATCCTTGAGGTCAAGAACCCCGAGCTGGACGCCCAGCTCGTGGCTCAGGGCGTCGCGGAGCAGCTGTCCTCCCGCGTCTCCTTCCGTCGTGCCATGCGCAAGTCGATGCAGGGCACCATGAAGTCCGGCGCCAAGGGCATCAAGGTCCAGTGCTCCGGTCGTCTCGGCGGCGCCGAGATGAGCCGTTCGGAGTTCTACCGCGAGGGCCGTGTGCCGCTGCACACCCTGCGCGCGAACGTCGACTACGGCTTCTTCGAGGCCAAGACCACCTTCGGCCGCATCGGCGTGAAGGTCTGGATCTACAAGGGCGACGTCAAGAACATCGCCGAGGTCCGCGCTGAGAACGCCGCTGCCCGCTCGGGCAACCGCCCGGCCCGTCCCGAGGGTGGTCGTCCCGCCCGCGGTGGCGAGCGCCGTGGTGGCGAGCGCGGTGGCCGTGGCCGTCGTCCCGCCGCTGCCGAGGCCCCCGCGGCCGCGGCCGCCGAGGCTCCGGCTGCTGAGAACACCGGAACGGAGGCCTGACCCCAATGCTGATCCCCCGTCGGGTCAAGCACCGCAAGCAGCACCACCCGAAGCGCCGTGGCGCTTCCAAGGGTGGCACCGAGCTGGCGTTCGGCCAGTTCGGCATCCAGGCCGTGACCCCGGCCTACGTGACGAACCGTCAGATCGAGTCCGCTCGTATCGCGATCACCCGTCACATCCGTCGTGGCGGCAAGGTCTGGATCAACATCTACCCGGACCGCCCGCTCACCAAGAAGCCGGCCGAGACCCGCATGGGTTCCGGTAAGGGTTCGCCGGAGTGGTGGATCGCGAACGTGCACCCGGGTCGGGTCATGTTCGAGCTGTCGTACCCGAACGAGAAGGTTGCTCGCGAGGCGCTCACCCGCGCCGCGCACAAGCTGCCGATGAAGTGCCGGATCGTCCGGCGCGAGGACGGTGAGAGCTGATGTCGGCCGCTACCAAGGCTGCTGAGCTTCGCTCGCTGGACAACGAGGGTCTCGTTGCCAAGCTGCGCGAGGCCAAGGAGGAGCTGTTCAACCTCCGCTTCCAGGCGGCGACCGGGCAGCTCGACAACCACGGACGGCTCAAGCTCGTCCGCAAGGACATCGCGCGGATCTACACCCTGATGCGCGAGCGCGAGCTGGGCATCGAGACGGTGGAGAACGCCTGATGACTGAGAACACCAACGAGACGCGCGGTTTCCGCAAGACCCGTGAGGGTCTCGTCGTCAGCGACAAGATGGACAAGACCGTCGTCGTCGCCGTCGAGGACCGCGTCAAGCACGCTCTGTACGGCAAGGTCATCCGCCGTACGAACAAGCTGAAGGCGCACGACGAGCAGAACGCGTGCGGCGTGGGCGACCGGGTCCTCCTCGCGGAGACCCGCCCGCTGTCCGCGACGAAGCGCTGGCGCGTCGTCGAGATCCTCGAGAAGGCCAAGTAACGAAGCCGATGAGGTACGGCCGTATGTGCACCGGGTCCCTGGACGCCGGTGTGAGCAGCGGCCGGCCCGTCGACTCTCGTTGACGATCAGGAGAAAGCTGTGATCCAGCAGGAGTCGCGACTGCGTGTTGCCGACAACACTGGTGCCAAGGAGATCCTTTGCATCCGTGTTCTCGGTGGCTCCGGTCGCCGCTACGCCGGAATCGGGGACGTCATCGTCGCGACCGTCAAGGACGCGATCCCCGGTGGTTCGGTGAAGAAGGGTGACGTCGTCAAGTGCGTCGTCGTCCGCACCGTCAAGGAGCGCCGCCGTCCGGATGGCTCGTACATCCGCTTCGACGAGAACGCCGCTGTCGTGCTGAAGAACACCGAGGGTGACCCCCGTGGCACCCGCATCTTCGGCCCGGTCGGCCGCGAGCTGCGCGACAAGAAGTTCATGAAGATCATCTCGCTGGCGCCGGAGGTGCTCTAACCCATGGCGAACAGCATGAAGATCAAGAAGGGTGACCTGGTCCAGGTCATCACCGGCAAGGACAAGGGCAAGCAGGGCAAGGTCATCCAGGCCCTGCCGGCCGAGAACAAGGTCCTGGTCGAGGGTGTCAACCGGGTCAAGAAGCACACCAAGCCGGGTCCGGGTACCCAGGGTGGCATCGTGACCGTCGAGGCCCCGGTGCACGTCTCCAACGTCCAGCTGGTCGTGGAGAAGGACGGCAAGAAGGTCGTCACCCGCGTCGGTTACCGCTTCGACGACCAGGGCAACAAGATCCGCGTTGCCAAGCGGACCGGTGAGGACATCTGATGTCTGAGACGACTGTTGAGAAGGTGGCCCCCCGCCTCAAGGAGCGTTACAACTCCGAGATCAAGGGCCAGCTGCAGGAGCAGTTCTCGTACGAGAACGTCATGCTGATCCCCGGCCTGGTCAAGGTCGTGGTCAACATGGGTGTCGGCGAGGCCGCCCGTGACAGCAAGCTGATCGAGGGCGCGATCCGCGACCTGACCGCGATCACCGGTCAGAAGCCGGCCGTGACCAAGGCTCGCAAGTCCATCGCGCAGTTCAAGCTGCGCGAGGGCCAGCCGATCGGCACCCACGTCACCCTCCGCGGTGACCGTATGTGGGAGTTCCTGGACCGTCTGGTTTCGCTGGCCCTGCCGCGAATCCGTGACTTCCGTGGCCTCTCCCCGAAGCAGTTCGACGGCCGTGGCAACTACACGTTCGGTCTGACCGAGCAGGTTATGTTCCACGAGATCGACCAGGACAAGGTCGACCGTCAGCGCGGTATGGACATCACCGTCGTGACCACCGCTCAGACCGACGACGAGGGCCGGGCGCTCCTGCGCGCTCTGGGCTTCCCGTTCAAGGAGGCGTGAGCCAATGGCGAAGAAGTCCCTCATCGCGAAGTCCGAGCGCAAGCCGAAGTTCGGCGTCCGGGCCTACACCCGGTGCCAGCGCTGCGGCCGTCCGCACTCGGTGTACCGCAAGTTCGGCCTCTGCCGTGTCTGCCTCCGTGAGATGGCGCACCGCGGCGAGCTGCCGGGCGTGACCAAGAGCTCCTGGTAATCCAGCGCTCTAGGCACAGCTAGCGACGCAGAGGTGCCCGACCCCACACCGCCCGCCCGTCTCACATCGCTGAGGTTTGGGCTGCCGTACGGATTCCCGTAAGGTGGTGGGGTCGGGCCCCCTGCCACGGCTTCCCCATGGATGCCCGTGGCCCTTCCACGGAAGGGCTCGCACCCAGTCTTACTACGTCGCAGGTCCCCTGCGCTTGTGCCCCTGACGAACTCGGAAGAGTGCGGCAGGGGGACCTGGCGCGGAGAAACCACGGCGAGAGAGGCCTGAGGCCATCATGACCATGACCGACCCCATCGCAGACATGCTCACGCGTCTGCGTAACGCGAACTCGGCGTACCACGACTCTGTCGCGATGCCGTCGAGCAAGATCAAGGCGCACGTCGCCGAGATCCTGCAGCAGGAGGGTTACATCTCCTCCTACAAGGTTGAGGAGCCCGCCGAGGGCGAGGTCGGCAAGAAGCTGACCATCGAGCTCAAGTTCGGCCCCAACCGTGAGCGCTCCATCGCCGGCATCAAGCGCATCAGCAAGCCGGGTCTGCGTGTTTACGCAAAGTCCACCAACCTGCCGAAGGTGCTCGGCGGCCTGGGCGTGGCGATCATCTCCACGTCGTCCGGCCTCCTGACCGACAAGCAGGCCGCCAAGAAGGGCGTAGGCGGAGAAGTTCTCGCCTACGTCTGGTAATTCGGGAAACGGAGGTACAGCAATGTCGCGTATTGGACGGCTGCCCATCCAGGTCCCCGCTGGCGTGGACGTCACCATCGATGGCCAGACGGTCTCGGTGAAGGGCCCCAAGGGTTCCCTCACCCACGTCGTCGCTGAGCCGATCGAGATCGGCAAGGGCGAGGACGGCACCGTGCTCGTCACCCGCCCGAACGACGAGCGTCGCTCGAAGGCCCTGCACGGCCTGACCCGCACGCTGGTGGCGAACATGATCACCGGTGTGACCGCGGGCTACCGCAAGTCGCTGGAGATCAGCGGTGTCGGCTACCGCGTGAACGCGAAGGGCTCCGACATGGAGTTCTCGCTCGGTTACAGCCACCCGATCCTGGTCACCGCGCCGGAGGGCATCTCCTTCGTCGTCGAGTCGCCCACCAAGTTCCACGTGGACGGCATCGACAAGCAGAAGGTCGGCGAGATCGCCGCGAACATCCGCAAGCTGCGCAAGCCCGACCCGTACAAGGCCAAGGGCGTCAAGTACGCGGGCGAGGTCATCCGCCGCAAGGTCGGAAAGAGTGGTAAGTAAGCGATGAGCGTCTCTGTCAAGATCGGCAAGGGCAACGCCTACAAGAGCGCCGCTCGCAAGCGCCGCGCGATCCGCGTTCGCAAGCGCGTCGTCGGCACCGAGGTGCGTCCGCGTCTCGTCGTGACGCGCTCGAACCGTCACATGGTCGCCCAGGTCATCGACGACGCCAAGGGTCACACCCTGGCGTCGGCGTCCACCCTCGACGTGTCCATCAAGGGCGCCGAGGGCGACAAGACCGAGCTGGCCAAGAAGGTCGGGAGCCTGGTCGCCGAGCGCGCCAAGGCCGCCGGCATCGAGTCGGTCGTCTTCGACCGCGCGGGCAACCGGTACGCCGGCCGCATCGCCGCCCTGGCGGACGCGGCCCGTGAGGCCGGGCTCGACTTCTAAGCCGCTCGTCGACTCTGTCGACGGACGTAAACGAGAGAGGTAATTCCAATGGCTGGACCCCAGCGCCGCGAAGGCGGCGCCGGTCGCGGCACGGGTGGCGAGCGGCGCGACCGTAAGCGTGACGGTCAGGGCAACGCCCAGGCTGTCGAGAAGACCGCTTACGTGGAGCGCGTCGTCGCGATCAACCGTGTCGCCAAGGTTGTCAAGGGTGGCCGTCGCTTCAGCTTCACCGCGCTCGTCGTGGTGGGCGATGGCGAGGGCACCGTGGGTGTCGGTTACGGCAAGGCGAAGGAGGTTCCGGCCGCCATCGCCAAGGGCGTTGAGGAGGCCAAGAAGAACTTCTTCCGCGTCCCCCGTATCCAGGGCACCATCCCGCACCCGGTTCAGGGTGAGAAGGCCGCCGGCGTCGTGCTGCTGAAGCCCGCCGCCCCCGGTACCGGTGTTATCGCCGGTGGTCCGGTGCGTGCCGTCCTGGAGTGCGCCGGCATCCACGACATCCTGTCGAAGTCGCTCGGCTCGGACAACGCGATCAACATCGTGCACGCCACCGTGGCTGCTCTGAAGGGCCTCGTGCGCCCCGAGGAGATCGCCGCCCGTCGTGGCCTGCCGCTGGAGGACGTGGCCCCCGCCGCTCTGCTGCGGGCGCGTGCTGCTGGGGTGAGCGCCTGATGGCTCGCCTGAAGATCACGCAGACCAAGTCGTACATCGGCAGCAAGCAGAACCACCGTGACACCCTGCGTTCGCTCGGCCTGAAGCGCATGCACGACGTCGTGGTGAAGGAGGACCGTCCCGAGATCCGCGGGATGGCCCACACGGTCCGTCACCTGGTGACGGTTGAGGAGGTGGACTGATCATGGGCGACAACCCGATCAAGATCCACAACCTGCGTCCCGCCCCGGGTGCCAAGACCGACAAGATCCGCGTGGGTCGTGGTGAGGGCTCCAAGGGTAAGACCGCCGGTCGTGGTACCAAGGGCACCAAGGCCCGCTACCAGGTTCCGCAGCGCTTCGAGGGTGGCCAGATGCCGCTCCACATGCGTCTGCCGAAGCTGAAGGGCTTCAAGAACCCGTTCAAGATCACGTTCCAGGTCGTCAACCTCGACAAGCTGGCCGAGCTCTACCCGCAGGGTGGCGAGGTCACGGTCGAGGACCTGGTCGCCAAGGGCGCGGTTCGCAAGAACTCCCTCGTCAAGGTGCTCGGCACCGGCGAGGTCTCGGTTGCGCTGCAGGTGACGGTCGACGCCGTCTCCGGCTCGGCCGCCGAGAAGATCAAGGCCGCCGGCGGTACGGTCACCGAGCTCGTCTGAGCCCGCTGAACCCGCCGGCAACCGGCTTCGAGCCCCGCACCTCCTCCGGGAGGTGCGGGGCTCGTGCTTTTACCGGCCCTTTCACTCCGGGGCCGAAATCGGGTGGCACCGCCCCTCGTTCTTTTGTGTGGCAAAACCGGGCATCCCGTACCCCCATGAGTGGGGGAGGGGCCGTACGCGCTTCTTTCGAGTGGCCGCGCACTGTTAGAGTCCGTGGAGTTCCCTTGTAGGCTGCGCGTAGGCTCGCCTGTGCCGTCTGTACGGGAGCCCGAACCGCAAACTCCCCATTCCAGGACCGACCCTCCCGCCGACGACGCGCGGGAGGCGCAGGAGGCACCGTGCTCAGTGCGTTCGCGCGGGCGTTCCAGACGCCCGACCTGCGCAAGAAGCTGCTGTTCACGCTGGGCATCATGGTGCTGTTCCGGCTGGGCTCGCACATTCCGATCCCGGGCGTGAGCTTCACGGCCGTGAACGAGTGCGTGAAGGAGACCAAGAACAACGGCCTCTTCGGGCTCGTCAACCTGTTCAGCGGTGGCGCGCTCCTCCAGCTGACGATCTTCGCCCTCGGCATCATGCCGTACATCACGGCGAGCATCATCCTCCAGCTCCTCACCGTCGTGATCCCGCGACTGGAGGCGCTGAAGAAGGAGGGCCAGGCCGGTACGGCGAAGATCACCCAGTACACCCGCTACCTGACCATCGCGCTCGCCGTGCTCCAGGGCACCGGCATCGTGGCGACGGCCTCCAGCGGTGCGCTGTTCTCGGGCTGCCCGCTGGCCAACCAGATCGTGCCGGACACCTCGGTGTTCCGGATCGCCGTCATGGTGATCACGATGACGGCCGGCACCACGGTCATCATGTGGCTGGGCGAGCTGATCACCGACCGCGGCATCGGCAACGGCATGTCGCTGCTGATCTTCACCTCGATCGCCGCGCAGTTCCCGTCCTCGATGTGGGCCATCAAGCAGTCCGGCACCATCGGCGGCGGCTGGGTCGAGTTCCTGTCCGTGGTCGCGGTCGGCGTCATCGTCGTGATGTTGGTCATCTTCGTCGAGCAGGCCCAGCGCCGGATCCCGGTCCAGTACGCGAAGCGGATGATCGGCCGCCGGGCGTTCGGCGGCACCTCGACCTACATCCCGCTCAAGGTGAACCAGGCCGGTGTCATCCCGGTCATCTTCGCCTCGTCGCTGCTGTACATCCCCGCCCTGGTGGTCCAGCTGACCAACAGCCAGGCCGGCTGGGCGGTGTGGATCAAGCAGAACTTCGTCAAGGGTGACCACCCGATCTACATGGCGACGTACTTCCTGCTGATCGTCTTCTTCGCCTTCTTCTACGTCGCCATCTCCTTCAACCCCGAAGAAGTTGCCGACAATATGAAGAAGTATGGTGGCTTCATCCCGGGTATCCGGGCCGGCCGGCCGACGGCCGAGTACCTGAACTACGTGCTGACCCGAATCACGTGGCCGGGTTCGCTCTACCTGGGCCTGATCGCGTTGATCCCGATGATCGCCCTGGTCGCCTTCGGACAGCAGACCAACTTCCCGTTCGGCGGCACCAGCGTGCTCATCGTCGTCGGCGTCGGACTCGAAACTGTGAAGCAGATCGAGAGCCAGCTCCAGCAGCGCAATTACGAAGGGTTCCTCCGCTGATGCGTATCGTCCTCGTTGGTCCTCCCGGGGCCGGGAAGGGTACTCAGGCGCACCTGCTCGCCAAGACCCTGTCCATCCCCCACATCTCCACCGGAGACCTGTTCCGCGCCAACATCGGCCAGGGCACCCCGCTGGGGCTTGAGGCCAAGAGCTACATGGACGCGGGTCGCCTGGTGCCGGATGAGGTCACCATCGGGATGGCCAAGGACCGAATGCTCCAGGCCGACGCCGCCAACGGCTTCCTGCTCGACGGCTTCCCCCGCAACCTGGGCCAGGCCAAGGCGCTCGACGAGTTCCTCGCCGAGCAGGGCATCGAGCTGGACGGCGTGCTGGACCTGGAGGTCCCCGAGGACGAGGTCGTCCGCCGGATCGCCGGCCGCCGCCTGTGCCGCAACGACGGGGGCCACGTCTTCCACGTGGACTACAACCCGCCGAAGGTCGAGGGCGTCTGCGACGAGTGCGGCGGCGAGCTGTACCAGCGCTCGGACGACACCGAGGAGAAGGTGCGGACCCGCCTGGAGGTCTACCACACGGAGACCGAGCCGATCATCGACTACTACGTCCAGCAGGGCCTGGTGGCGACCATCCCGGCCCTCGGCAAGGTGGACGAGGTCACCCAGCGTGCGATCGAGGCGCTGAAGCAGAACGGCTGAGGTTCCTCAGCGAGGTACGACGTACGGCCGGGTCGCCCGTGGAGCGGGCGGCCCGGCCGTTTCGGCGTCGTACGGTGGTAGGCAGTGGCAATCCGGACTTGGAAGGCGTGACCCTGATGGTGGAGATCAAGACCCCCGAGCAGATCGCGAAGATGCGAGCGGCCGGGCTGGTCGTCGCCGAGGCGCTGAAGGCCTGCCGCGCGGCGGTCGCTCCCGGGGTGACCACCCAGGAGCTCAACGACATCGCCGACAAGGTGATCACCGACCACGGCGCCACCTCGAACTTCCGCGCCCACCACGGCGGCCTGTGGTTCCCCGGGGTGATCTGCGCCTCGGTGAACAACGAGGTCGTGCACGGCATCCCCGGTGACCGGGTGCTCCAGGAGGGCGACCTCATCTCGATCGACTGCGGCGCGATCCTGGACGGCTGGCACGGCGACTCGGCGATCACCGTGGCGGTCGGCGAGGTCCGCCCGGAGGTCGAGATGCTGAGCCGGGTGACCGAGGGCTCGATGTGGGCCGGCATCGCCCAGATGAAGAAGAGCAACCGCCTGGTGGACGTCTCCAAGGCGATCGAGGGCTACATCCGCCGCCAGCCGCTGCCGCCCAAGGGCAAGTGGGGCATCACCGAGGGCTACGGCGGCCACGGCATCGGCACCGCGATGCACATGGAGCCGCACGTGCTGAACTACGTCGAGCGCGGCCGCGGCAAGGGCCCGAAGCTCGTCCCCGGCACCGTGCTGGCGATCGAGCCGATGGTCTCGCTGGGCACCCCGCACACCACCGTGCTGGACGACGACTGGACGGTCGTCACCAACGACGGCACCTGGGCCTCGCACTGGGAGCACTCGGTGGCCGTCACCGAGCAGGGCCCGCTGGTGCTGACCGCCTTCGACGGCGGCAAGGCCGAACTCGCCAAGCTGGGCATCACCGCAGCTCCGGACCCGCTGGCCTAGTCGCCGCGGCGGTGAACCGCCGTCCCTGACGAGGGGTCAGAGCCCTGGAGGTTTGGACCTCCAGGGCTTTTGTCCTATTTTTATCGGCTGGCAGGGCAGTCCACGGCTTACGAGCGAGCAGGAGAGAGCAACGTGCTCAAGGGATTCCGCGACTTCATGATGCGCGGCAACGTCGTCGACATGGCCGTCGGTGTGGTCATCGGCGCCGCGTTCACCGCGGTGGTGTCCGGCTTCGTGTCCGCCTTCCTCACCCCGCTGCTCGGCGTGGTGATCGGCGCGGCCGGCGACTTCAGCTCCTACAAGGCGACGATCGCCCACGTCACCTTCCCGTACGGCCAGTTCCTGAACGTGCTGATCGCGTTCTTCATGACCGCCGCGGTGCTCTACTTCTGCGTCGTGCTGCCCGTCACCAAGGCCACCGCGCGCTACCTGCCGAAGAAGCCGAAGGCCGCGAAGCGCCCCTGCCCCGAGTGCCTGACCGAGATCCCCGAGGCCGCCCGCCGCTGCTCGGCCTGCACCGCCCACGTCGAGCCGCTGACCGTCTCCACCGGGGCCTGAGCATCCGGGTGTGACACCGGACTCCTTCGGGGACCCCCGTTTTGGTCAGTGGCGCGCGCTGGCGTAGGATGGACCGTCGGCTCACTCGTAGCGTGCTTCAGCACGCCCTCTTCCCCTCGGGGGTGGGGTGAACCCAGGTTCGCACGAGCGTTCCGCATACGGTAGCCGGTCCCGGAAGGTGGATCTCGCAGTTCATGGCTAAGAAGCAAGGCGCCATTGAGATCGAGGGCACCGTGATCGAGTCTCTTCCGAACGCGATGTTCAAGGTCGAGCTGCAGAACGGTCACAAGGTCCTCGCGCACATCAGTGGCAAGATGCGCATGCACTACATCCGCATCCTGCCGGACGACCGGGTGGTCGTGGAGCTCAGCCCCTACGACCTCACGCGCGGCCGGATCGTCTACCGCTACAAGTAAGAACGTCAGATCTAGACCCGGAGAACCTGAAACATGAAGGTCAAGCCGAGCGTCAAGAAGATCTGCGACAAGTGCAAGGTGATCCGCCGCCACGGCCGGGTCATGGTGATCTGCGACAACCTGCGCCACAAGCAGCGCCAGGGCTGATCTCTCCCCAGCATTTCTCGTAGTACTTCGCGCGACGCGAAAACGTCATAAGCGGGTCACCCGATCCGTCCCCCGCGGGACGGACTGCCGCCCCCGGTCAGAGGCCGGGGCTCCCTCACCGTGAGGTGTCGGAGTAGGTGGCACGCCAGACCTCTGAAGAACCACAGGAGCCTTGAATGGCACGCCTCGCCGGCGTTGATCTCCCCCGTGAGAAGCGGATCGAGATCGCCCTCACCTACGTGTACGGCATCGGCCGTACCCGCGCCCAGCAGACCCTCGCCGAGACCGGCGTCAACCCGGATGTCCGCGTTCGCGACATCTCCGAGGAAGACCTGGTCAAGCTGAGCCAGTACATCGACGCCAACTACACGGTCGAGGGTGACCTCCGCCGTGAGGTGGCCGCCGACATCCGCCGCAAGGTCGAGATCGGCTGCTACGAGGGTCTGCGTCACCGCCGTGGCCTGCCGGTCCGCGGCCAGCGCACCCACACCAACGCGCGTACCCGTAAGGGCCCGCGTCGCGCGATCGCCGGTAAGAAGAAGCCGGGCAAGAAGTAGTCCGTCCCGTAACCGGACATCCCTCCGGCCCGCGGGTCAGCGGACCGACCACCTCAGTAGGAGAACAGACTTATGCCCCCCAAGGGTCGTCAGGCTGCCGGCGCGAAGAAGATCCGCCGCAAGGAAAAGAAGAACGTCGCTCACGGCCACGCGCACATCAAGAGCACGTTCAACAACACCATCGTTTCGATCACCGACCCGTCGGGCAACGTGATCTCCTGGGCCTCCGCCGGCCACGTCGGCTTCAAGGGCTCGCGCAAGTCCACCCCGTTCGCCGCGCAGATGGCCGCCGAGGCCGCTGCCCGTCGCGCGCAGGAGCACGGCATGCGCAAGGTTGACGTCTTCGTGAAGGGTCCGGGCTCCGGCCGCGAGACCGCGATCCGTTCGCTCCAGGCCACCGGCCTGGAGGTCGGCTCGATCCAGGACGTCACCCCCACCCCGCACAACGGCTGCCGTCCGCCGAAGCGCCGCCGCGTCTGACGCAGCGCCTTCGGGCACGCGGGTTCTGCTTTAAACCTCGTACGGGGTCCCGTTTTCCGCGGGACCCCGTACGCTTGGCATGAGGCCATCGCCTCATGGCCATTCGTTCGGCGTCAAATAGTGGGCGCCGAAGACTGGAGGATCGAAACCCCATGCTTATCGCTCAGCGTCCCTCGCTGACCGAAGAGGTCGTCGACGAGTTCCGCTCCCGGTTCGTGATCGAGCCGCTGGAGCCGGGCTTCGGCTACACCCTCGGCAACTCCCTGCGCCGCACGCTCCTGTCGTCGATCCCGGGTGCCGCTGTCACCAGCATCCGCATCGACGGCGTCCTGCACGAGTTCACCACCGTGCCGGGCGTCAAGGAGGACGTGACCGACCTCATCCTCAACATCAAGCAGCTGGTCGTCTCCTCGGAGCACGACGAGCCGGTCGTGATGTACCTGCGCAAGCAGGGCCCGGGTGTCGTCACCGCCGCCGACATCGCCCCGCCGGCGGGTGTCGAGGTGCACAACCCCGAGCTGGTCCTCGCCACCCTCAACGGCAAGGGCAAGCTGGAGATGGAGCTGACCGTCGAGCGCGGTCGCGGCTACGTCTCCGCCGTCCAGAACAAGGCCTCCGGCCAGGAGATCGGCCGCATCCCGGTCGACTCGATCTACAGCCCCGTGCTGAAGGTCACCTACAAGGTCGAGGCCACCCGTGTCGAGCAGCGGACCGACTTCGACAAGCTGATCGTCGACGTCGAGACCAAGCCCGCCATGCGTCCGCGCGACGCCATGGCCTCGGCCGGCAAGACCCTGGTGGAGCTGTTCGGCCTCGCCCGCGAGCTGAACATCGACGCCGAGGGCATCGACATGGGCCCGTCCCCGACGGACGCCGCCCTGGCCGCCGACCTGGCGCTGCCGATCGAGGAGCTGGAGCTCACCGTCCGCTCCTACAACTGCCTCAAGCGCGAGGGCATCCACACCGTGGGTGAGCTCGTCGCCCGCTCCGAGGCCGACCTGCTCGACATCCGCAACTTCGGTGCGAAGTCGATCGACGAGGTCAAGGCGAAGCTGGCCGGCATGGGCCTGGCCCTCAAGGACAGCCCGCCCGGGTTCGACCCGACCGCCGCCGCCGACGCCTTCGGCGCCGACGACCTGGACGACGCGGGTTACGCGGAGACCGAGCAGTACTGAGAGACTTGACCGCGGGGGCGGTTCCCCGGAACCGCCTCCGTCGTCATGAAAGCCGTACGGGCACAGTGCCCGTACGCCCGCTGCGGTACCTGGTACGGCCGCAGTCGGAGATTCAAGGAGTAATTCCATGCCGCGTCCCACCAAGGGTGCCCGTCTGGGCGGTGGCCCGCACCACGAGCCGCTGCTGCTCGCCGGTCTGGCCCGTGAGCTGTTCCAGTACGGCCGCATCACCACCACCGAGGCCAAGGCCCGCCGCCTGCGCCCGCTGGCGGAGAAGCTGATCACCAAGGCGAAGAAGGGCGACATCCACAACCGTCGCCTGGTGCGCAAGACCATCACCGACGTCTCGGTGCTGCACACCCTCTTCACCGAGATCGCGCCGCGCTACGAGAACCGCCCGGGTGGCTACACCCGCATCACCAAGATCGGTCCCCGTCGTGGCGACAACGCCCCGATGGCCGTGATCGAGCTGGTCGAGGCGCTGACCGTCGCGCAGACCGCCGTCGGCGAGGCCGAGGCCGCCACCAAGCGCGCCGTCAAGGAGGCCGACGAGGCCGCCGCCGTCGAGACCAAGGCCGACGAGGCCGAGGCCGCCGAGCAGGCCTGACACCTCCAGGTGTGTTGCGGGCCCGTTCTCCCAGCGATGGGGGAGCGGGCCCGTTCCTGGTTTCCGAGGTCCCCGGGAGAAGAGAAGCAGTGGTCAACGATTGCGCCGAGCAGCCGCCGGTGAAGGACGGCCCGGCCGACGGGTACGTCCGGGTCCGGCTCGACCTCGCCTACCAGGGCGCCGAGTTCTCCGGCTGGGCCCGCCAGAAGGGCGGCCGCCGGACGGTCCAGGAGGAGATCGAGACCGCGCTGCAGGTCGTCACCCGCAGTCCGGAGCCGTTCCCGCTGACCGTGGCCGGTCGCACCGACGCCGGAGTCCACGCCCGCGGCCAGGTCGCCCACGTCGACCTGCCGGCCGAGCTGTGGGAGGCGCACCGGGAGAAGCTGCTGCGCCGACTGGCCGGGCGGCTGCCCGGGGACGTGCGGATCTACCGGGTCGGCGAGGCGCCGGCCGGGTTCGACGCCCGCTTCTCGGCGATCTGGCGCCGGTACGCGTACCGGGTCGCCGACCACCCCGGCGGGGTCGACCCGCTGCTGCGCGGGCACGTGCTCTGGCACGACCGGCCGCTGGACGTGGAGAAGATGAACGCGGCCGCGGAGCTGCTGCTGGGCGAGCACGACTTCGCCGCGTACTGCAAGAAGCGCGAGGGCGCCACCACCATCCGCACCCTGCTGGAGCTGCACTGGGACCGCGTCCCGGTGGACACCTACGCGAGCCAGGAGGGCACCCTCGCGGTGGCCACCGTCCGGGCGGACGCCTTCTGCCACAACATGGTCCGGGCACTGGTCGGCGCGATGCTGCTGGTCGGCGACGGGCACCGGCCGGTGGAGTTCCCCGGCGAGGTGCTGGCCGGCGGGGTCCGCAACTCGGCCGTCAACGTGATCCGGCCGTACGGGCTCACCCTGGAGGAGGTCGGCTACCCGCCGGACGACCAGCTCGCCGAGCGGAACCGTCAGGCCCGGCGGATGCGCACCCTGCCCGGGCAGCCCGCCGCCTCGTAATCCGTTTTGGCCCGGGGCGTCGGCTTGGGACAATCCTTCCCATGGGACACGTCGAGATTTCGCACCTTGAGTACTACCTGCCGGACGGGCGGGTGCTGTTCGACGACGCGTCCTTCCGGGTCGGCGAGGGTGCCGCGGTCGCCCTGGTCGGCGCCAACGGGGCGGGCAAGACCACCCTGCTGCGCATGATCGCGGGGGACATCCAGCCGCACGGCGGCTCGGTGACGATCAGCGGCGGGCTCGGCGTGATGCGCCAGTTCGTCGGCACCACCGGCCGCGAGGACCAGTCCGCGACCCCGGGCGCGCTCCCGGCCGACGCATCGGTGCGCGACCTGCTGGTCTCGGTCGCCCCCGAGCGGATCGCCGAGGCGGCCCGCGCGGTGGACGCCGCCGAGCTGGCGATGATCGCCCAGGACGACGAGAAGACGCAGATGGCCTACGCCCAGGCGCTCTCCGACTGGGCGGACGTCGGCGGCTACGACTACGAGACCGACTGGGACGTCTGCACCACGGCCGCCCTGGGCGTGCCCTTCGACAAGGCCCAGTGGCGCGCTCTGAACACCCTCTCCGGCGGCGAGCAGAAGCGGCTGGTGCTGGAGGCGCTGCTGCGCGGCCCCGAAGAGGTGCTGCTGCTCGACGAGCCGGACAACTACCTGGACGTCCCGGCCAAGCGCTGGCTGGAGGAGGCCATCAGGGCCACCTCGAAGACCGTCCTGTTCATCTCGCACGACCGGGAGCTGCTCTCCCGCACCGCCGACAAGATCATCAGCGTCGAGTCCGGCGGCGCCGGCAGCAGCGTCTGGGTGCACGGCGGCGGCTTCGACACCTTCCATGAGGCCCGCAAGGCCCGCTTCGAGCGCTTCGAGGAGCTGCGCCGCCGCTGGGACGAGGAGCACGCCAAGCTCAAGAAGCTGGTCGTCACCCTGCGCCAGGCCGCCGCCGTCAGCTACGAGATGGCCTCGCGCTACGCGGCCGCCCAGACCAGGCTGAAGAAGTTCGAGGACGCCGGCCCGCCGGAGGCGCCGCCGCGCGAGCAGAACATCACCATGCGGCTCAAGGGCGGGCGCACCGGCGTGCGCGCCTTCACCATGGAGCGGCTGGAGCTCACCGGCCTGATGCAGCCCTTCGACCTGGAGGTCTTCTACGGCGAGCGGGTCGCGGTGCTGGGCGCCAACGGTGCCGGCAAGTCGCACCTGCTGCGGCTGCTGGCCGGCGACACCACGGTCGAGCACACCGGCTCCTGGAAGCTCGGCGCCCGGGTCGTCCCCGGCCACTTCCGGCAGACCCACGCCCACCCGGAGCTGTTCGGCCGCACCGTCCGGTCCATCATCGAGGAGGAGCACGCGCTCAGCCGCGGCGCCGCGATGGGCGCGCTGCGCCGGTACGAGCTGGACCGCCAGGAGGAGCAGAAGTTCGAGTCGCTGTCCGGCGGGCAGCAGGCCCGGCTGATGATCCTCAAGCTCGAACTCGACGGTGTGACGGCCCTGTTGCTCGACGAGCCGACCGACAACCTTGACCTGGAGAGCGCCGAGGCACTGCAGGCCGGCCTGGAGGCCTTCGACGGCACGGTGCTGTGCGTCACCCACGACCGCTGGTTCGCCAGGACCTTCGACCGCTTCCTGGTGTTCGGCGCCGACGGGAGGGTCTTCGAGTCGCCCGAGCCGGTCTGGGACGTCACGCGGGTCGAACGCGAACGCTGAGTGACCGGAGGGCGGGCGCCGGGCGATTTTTGACCGCTTCCCGCCCGCCCGGTAACCTGGACGCTTGATGTGCGTATTGGCTCGCTCTATCTCACGTGAGAGGTCGGTACGCCGGAGACATCAGGTCGACGACCAGCGGTCCCCCTTGAATTGCGTCCAAGGTTGGCCAGGCTGCTCTTCCGTCCGGGTGCTCCTGTCAGGACTCACTCACTGAAAAGCGAAGGCTACGACCGTGCGTACGTACAGCCCCAAGCCCGGCGACGTCCAGCGTCAGTGGCACGTCATCGACGCGACCGACGTCGTGCTCGGCCGCCTGGCTTCCCAGGCCGCCAACCTCCTCCGGGGCAAGCACAAGGCGATCTACGCGCCGCACGTTGACACTGGTGACTTCGTCATCATCATCAACGCCGACAAGGTGCACCTGTCCGGTAACAAGAAGACCCAGAAGCTGGCCTACCGCCACTCGGGCTTCCCGGGCGGTCTGCGCTCGGTGCGCTACGACGACCTGCTGGCGAACAACCCGGAGAAGGCCGTCGAGAAGGCCATCAAGGGCATGATCCCCAAGAACAGCCTGGGCCGCCAGATGCTCTCGAAGCTCAAGGTCTACTCGGGCGACCAGCACCCCCACGCTGCCCAGCAGCCGGTGCCGTTCGAGATCACCCAGGTCGCGCAGTAATTCGGCCACCAAGCCCCCCAACACTGAAAAGAGCTGAGGAACACCGTGGCCGAGACCACTGAAACCCTTGAGGTCGACTTCGACGAGGCCGTTGAGGCCGTCGAGGGCGAGTACACCTCCGAGGAGAGCTACACCTCCGAGTCGCTGGCCGGCCGCTTCGGCGAGGCCACCCCGGGCGCCGGCCTCGGCCGTCGCAAGGAGGCGATCGCCCGCGTGCGCATCGTCCCCGGCACCGGCCAGTGGAAGATCAACGGTCGCACCCTTGAGGACTACTTCCCGAACAAGGTGCACCAGCAGACCGTGAACGAGCCCTTCAAGCTCCTGGAGCTGGACGGCCGTTACGACGTCGTCGCCCGCATCAGCGGTGGCGGCGTCTCCGGCCAGGCCTACGCGCTGCGCCTCGGCGTCGCCCGTGCCCTGAACGAGGCCGACGTGGACAACAACCGCGGCGCCCTCAAGAAGGCCGGCTTCCTGACCCGTGACGCCCGCGCCGTCGAGCGCAAGAAGGCCGGTCTGAAGAAGGCCCGCAAGGCGCCGCAGTACAGCAAGCGCTAATCGCGTCCCCGGGGGTGCGGTCCGCCCTGGCGGCGCACCCCCTGGTTGCGCAAACCGTCGCCCCGGAGTACCTCGTGTACTCCGGGGCGACGTGTTCCCCGGCTAACGTGCGGCGGCCGGGATCATCGGTGGGTTCCGAGCATGGTGATGGAGGACGGGACAGTGGGACGACTCTTCGGTACGGACGGCGTACGCGGTGTGGCCAACGAGGGCCTGACGGCGGAGCTGGCGCTCGGCCTGTCGGTCGCGGCCTCCCACGTGCTCGGCGAGGCCGGCGCCTTCGACGGGCACCGGCCGGTCGCGGTGGTCGGCCGTGACCCCCGTGCCTCGGGCGAGTTCCTGGAGGCCGCGGTCATCGCCGGCCTGGCGAGCTCCGGCGTCGACGTCCTGCGGGTCGGCGTGCTGCCCACCCCCGCCGTCGCCTACCTCACCGGGGCGCTCGGCGCCGACTTCGGTGTGATGCTGTCCGCCAGCCACAACGCCATGCCGGACAACGGCATCAAGTTCCTCGCCCGCGGCGGCCACAAGCTGGACGACCGGATCGAGGACGCGATCGAGGCCCACTACCGCAAGCACACCGTCGGCGGCGAGGACTGGAACCGCCCGACCGGCGCGGCCGTCGGCCGGGTGCGCGAGTACACCGAGGGCTTCGACAAGTACGTCGCCCACCTGATCGGCGTGCTGCCCAACCGTCTTGACGGCATCAAGGTCGTCATCGACGGCGCCCACGGCGCCGCCGCGTACGTCGCCCCCGAGGCCTTCGCCCGGGCCGGCGCCGAGGTCGTGCACACCCTGGGCACCGAACCGACCGGCCTCAACATCAACGACGGTGTCGGCTCCACCCACCTCGACCGGCTGCGCGCCGCGATGAAGGAGCACGAGGCCGACCTCGGCATCGCCCTGGACGGCGACGCCGACCGCTGCCTGGCCGCCGACGCCGAGGGCAACGAGGTGGACGGCGACCAGATCATCGCCATCCTCGCCGTCGCCATGAAGGAGGCCGGCACCCTGCGCCGCAACACCGCGGTGGCCACCGTGATGTCCAACCTCGGCTTCAAGCTGGCGATGGAGCGCGAGGGCGTCGACCTGGTGGAGACCGCCGTCGGCGACCGCTACGTGCTGGAGGCGATGAAGGAGCACGGCTTCGCGCTGGGCGGCGAGCAGTCCGGCCACGTCATCCTGCTGGACCACGCCACCACCGGGGACGGCACCCTGACCGGCCTGATGCTGGGCGCCCGACTGGCCGCCACCAAGCAGCCGCTGGCCGACCTGGCCGCCGTGATGACCCGTCTGCCGCAGGTGCTGATCAACGTCAAGGGCGTCGACAAGAGCCGGGTGCGGACCAGCACCGGGCTGGCCGTCGCCGTCGCCGCGGCCGAGGCCGAGCTGGGCGCCACCGGCCGGGTGCTGCTGCGCCCCTCCGGCACCGAGCCGCTGGTCCGCGTCATGGTCGAGGCCGCCGACCCGGCGCAGGCCGAGACCGTCGCCCAGCGACTGGCCGAGGCGGTGCGCACGCACCTGGGCTGAGCCCCGGACACGCCGAAGGGCCTCCGCCTCGCGCGGGGGCCCTTCGCGTCGTGTCCCGGCGGCGCCTCAGAGCTTGCGCAGCAGCGCCCGGCGGACCTTGTGGTCGGGGCCCTTCTGCAGGACCAGGGTGGCCCGGCCGCGGGTGGGCAGCACGTTCTCCAGCAGGTTGGGCTTGTTGATGGTGCGCCAGACCTGCCGGCCGTACTCCATCGCCTCCTCCTCCGGCACCTCGGTGAAGCGGCGGAAGTAGGAGTTCGGGTCCTGGAAGGCGGTCTGCCGCAGCTTGCGGAAGCGGTCCAGGTACCAGTGCTCGATGTCGTCGGTGCGGGCGTCGACGTAGATCGAGAAGTCGAAGTAGTCGGCCACCGCGAGCCGGGTGCGGCCGTCGGTGCCCGGCAGGGCCGGCTGGAGCACGTTCAGGCCCTCGACGATCAGGATGTCCGGGCGCTCCACGGTCAGCCGCTCGTCGGGCACGATGTCGTACACCAGGTGTGAGTACACCGGCGCGGTGACCCGCTCCTTGCCCGCCTTCACGTCCGCGACGAAGCGCATCAGCGCCCGGCGGTCGTACGACTCCGGGAAGCCCTTGCGGGCCATCAGGCCGCGGCGGCGCAGTTCGGCGTTGGGCAGCAGGAAGCCGTCGGTGGTGACCAGCTCGACCCGGGGGTGCTCGGGCCAGCGGGCCAGCAGGGCCTGGAGCAGTCGGGCGGTGGTGGACTTGCCGACGGCGACCGAGCCCGCCACGCCGATGATGAACGGGGTGCGGGTGCGCTCGGTGTCCGGCGTGTCCAGGAACGTGCCCAGCGCGCCGCGCAGTTCGTGCGTGGCGTGGATGTACAGGTTCAGCAGCCGCGACAGGGGCAGGTAGACGTCGCGGACCTCGTCGAGGTCGAGGGCCGTGCCGAGGCCGCGCAGCTGCTCCACCTCCTGGGCGGTCAGCGGCAGCGGCGTACGCTCGCGCAGCGCGCTCCATTCGGCCCGGCTGAGGTCCACGTAGGGGGACGGGGACGGGCCGGGCGCGGCAGCGCCCCGCGTACAGAGTTCGGTCAGCACATGCTCCATTGTGAGCCGTAGCGGTGTTCACCGTGGTTGTGGTGTCGGTCACGCAGCGTTGGGGCGAGAGGGGAAAACGGCCACAGAACCGCCCTTATGCTGGCACGCATGTGCGGAATTGTTGGATACGTGGGCGCGCAGTCCGCCCTCGACGTAGTAATCGCGGGCCTGCAGCGACTGGAGTACCGGGGCTATGACTCGGCCGGTGTCGCGGTGCAGGCGCAGGACTCCCAGGGGCAGTGGAGTCTCGTCACGGACAAGCGGGCCGGAAAGCTCGGCAACCTGGAGAAGTCGCTCGCCGAGTCGCCCCTCCCCGGCGGCACCACCGGCATCGGTCACACCCGCTGGGCCACCCACGGCGGCCCGACGGACGCCAACGCCCACCCCCACCTGGATGACGACAACCGGGTGGCCGTGGTCCACAACGGCATCATCGAGAACTTCGCCCAGCTGCGCGCCGAGATCGCGGAGCGCGGCCACACCCTCCGGTCCGAGACCGACACCGAGGTCGTCGCCCACCTGCTGGGCGAGGCGTACGAGGGCGACCTCGCCGAGGCCATGCGGGCGGTCTGCCGCCGCCTGGACGGCGCCTTCACCCTGGTCGCCGTCCACGCGGACGCGCCCGGCGTGGTCGTCGGCGCCCGCCGCAACTCGCCGCTGGTGGTCGGCCGCGGCGAGGGCGAGAACTTCCTGGCCTCGGACGTCGCAGCCTTCATCGCGCACACCCGCGAGGCGATCGAGCTGGGCCAGGACCAGGTCGTCGAGCTGCGCGAGGGCGGCGTGACGGTGACCAACTTCGACGGCACCCCGGCCGAGGTGCGCGAGTACCACGTGGACTGGGACGCCTCCGCCGCCGAGAAGGGCGGCTACGACTACTTCATGCTCAAGGAGATCGCCGAGCAGCCGAAGGCCGTCGCCGACACCCTCCTCGGCCGGATCGGCGCCGACGGCCGGCTCACCCTCGACGAGCTGCGCATCTCCGACGCGGACCTGCGCTCGGTCGACAAGGTCGTCATCGTCGCCTGCGGCACCGCGTTCCACGCGGGCATGATCGCCAAGTACGCGATCGAGCACTGGACCCGCATTCCCTGCGAGGTCGAGGTCGCCTCGGAGTTCCGCTACCGCGACCCGATCATGGGCCCGGGCACGCTGGTCATCGCCATCTCGCAGTCCGGCGAGACCATGGACACCCTGATGGCCCTGCGGCACGCCCGGGAGCAGGGCGCCAAGGTGCTGGCGATCTGCAACACCAACGGCTCCACGATCCCGCGCGAGTCGGACGCGGTGCTGTACACCCACGCCGGCCCGGAGGTCGCGGTCGCGTCCACCAAGGCGTTCCTGACCCAGCTGGTCGCCTGCTACCTGGTCGCCCTCTACCTGGGCCAGGTGCGCGGCACCAAGTGGGGCGACGAGATCTTCACCATCATCCGCGAGCTCGGCGACGCGCCGAAGCAGGTCGAGCAGGTCCTGGAGACCATGGAGCCGGTGCGCGAGCTGGCCCGCTCGCTGGCCGACGCCCGCTCGGTGCTGTTCCTCGGCCGCCACGTCGGCTTCCCGGTGGCCCTGGAGGGCGCGCTCAAGCTCAAGGAGCTCGCCTACATGCACGCCGAGGGCTTCGCGGCGGGCGAGCTCAAGCACGGCCCGATCGCGCTGATCGAGGAGGGGCTGCCGGTCGTGGTGGTCGTGCCCTCGCCGCGCGGGCGGTCGATCCTGCACGACAAGATCGTCTCCAACATCCAGGAGATCCGGGCCCGCGGCGCCCGCACGATCGTGATCGCCGAGGAGGGCGACGAGGCGGTCGTGCCGTACGCGGACCACCTGATCCGCATCCCGGCGACCCCGACCCTGCTGCAGCCGCTGGTCTCCACCGTGCCGCTCCAGGTCTTCGCCTGCGAGCTGGCCACGGCCAAGGGCCACGAGGTCGACCAGCCGCGCAACCTGGCGAAGTCGGTCACCGTCGAGTAGTGACTCCTACGGCGTCCCTGCGGTGGCTGCGTCCTACCGCAGGGACGCCGTGTCGAGCGTGAAGGAGAACGGGGCGGGCAGGTCGATCGGCTTGCCGAAGGGGACCGGTTCCTTCTCGGTGTAGTCGTCACCCTCAGGCTTGGTGAACAGGGTGACCTTGCCCTCGCTGCGGTCGACCAGCAGGTAGCAGGGAATGCCGGCGGCGGCGTAACCACGGCGCTTCTGTTCGCGATCCCGGCGGGGAGCGGTGGAGGTGACTTCGAAGACGAGCAGTACGCCGGCGGCGTCCGCCCACGAACCGGAGTTCAGGAAGTGTCCGACCGGGCTGACGGTGCCGTCGGGGATGAACCGGCCTGTCGGCACGATGAGGCCCTTGTTGCCCGACAGATCGAACTCGGCCTCGGCCTTTCGCATGAACTGCCGGTTCAGCAGGGAGAACGCGGTTTCGTGCCCTCCGTCCGGCGGTGGTGTCACGAAGATCTCGCCTTCGATGAGTTCAGCCTTGTAACCAGGCGGGGTGTCCAGCTCCAGGAACGCCTGGAGGAGCTTCTCCTCGCCCAGCGGGTGCTCGACTGCCGGCATGGCGACCATGGCCCTTCTCCCTCCTGTGGGTCCGTGCCGGGCCACAAGGTAGGCGTACGGACCGACACCGGCGGGGGATCGAAGTGGGTGTCACTCGAAAGTGTGCCGCAGGCCCGGCTCCCGCGGGTCGGTGGCGCGGGCTAGCGTCGGCGGTAGCCGACTGCTGAAGGAGTTCTCCCCATGCGTCATGCACACCCTGTGGAAACCGTCCGGGCCGCCGAGGCCGCGTTGATGGCGCGGTTGCCGGAGGGCGCGCTGATGCAACGGGCGGCAGCCGGGCTGGCGGCGACCTGCGCGCGGCTGCTGACCCGGCGTCGGGGGCGGGTGTACGGCAGTCGGGTGACGGTGCTGGCGGGCAGCGGGGACAACGGGGGTGACGCCCTGTACGCCGGGGCGGCGCTGGCCCGGCGCGGGGCGCGGGTGACGGCGGTGCTGCTCACGCCGGAGAAGGCGCACCCGGGCGGACTGGCCGCGCTCCGGGCGGCGGGCGGGCGGGTGGCGGCGGAGCAGGAAGTCGGCCTGGCCGAATTCTCGCGCGCGGACCTGGTGCTGGACGGGATCGTCGGCATCGGCGGCCGGGGCGGGCTGCGCGCCGGGGCCGTGCCGTACGCCCGGGCCGGGCGGAGCGGGATCGTGGTGGCGGTGGACCTGCCCAGCGGGGTGGACGCCGACACCGGTGAGGTGCCCGGGGAGGCGCTGCGCGCGGACGTCACGGTCTGCTTCGGCACGTACAAGCCCGGGCTGCTGATCGACCCGGGGGCCGCGTACACGGGCGCGGTGCAGCTGGTGGACATCGGACTCGAACTGCCGGAGCCGGAGGTGACGGCCCTGCAGCACGCGGACGCGGCGGCGCTGCTGCCGCTGCCGGGCGTGGAGAGCGACAAGTACCGGCGCGGTGTGGTCGGGGTGGCGGCCGGTTCGGCTCGGTACCCGGGGGCGGCGCTGCTGGCGGTCGCCGGGGCCCTGCGGGGCGGCGCGGGCGCCGTCCGGTACGTCGGCACGGCGGCCGAGGAGGTGGTGCGGCGCTTCCCGGAGGCGCTGGTCACCGAGGGCGGCCCGGCCGGGGCCGGGCGGGTGCAGGCCTGGGTGGTCGGGCCGGGCGGCGGCGAGGGGGCACGGGAGGCGTTGACCGAGGCGCTGGCGAGCGACGTCCCGGTGCTGGTGGACGCGGACGGGCTGACCGAGCTGGGCCGGCTCGGCCCGGACGCGCTGGCCGGCCGGACCGCGCCCACCCTGCTCACCCCCCACGCCGGTGAGGCCGCCCGGCTGCTGGCGGGTGCCGAGGGCGGTGCGCCGCCCGCCGCCGACGACCTGGCCGCCGCCCGGCTGGCCACCGCCCGGCGCCTGGCGGCCGCCTACCGGGCCACCGTGCTGCTGAAGGGCTCCACCACCGTGGTCGCCGACCCGGGCGGGGCCGTCCGGGTGAACCCCACCGGCACCTCCTGGCTCGCCACCGCGGGCAGCGGCGACGTGCTGGCCGGCCTGGCCGGCTCCCTGCTGGCCACGGGCCTGTCCCCGCTGGACGCCGCCTCGCTCGCCGCCTACCTCCACGGCCTGGCCGCCCGGGAGGCGGCCGGCGACCCGGGCGCGCCGGTGACGGCCCTCGCGGTCGCCGAGGCCCTGCCGACGGCCTGGCGTGCGGTGCGGCAGGAGTGAGCCGGAGGCCCCGAGGCGGAACCGGAACGCCGCTTCACCGCGTCCGTACCTGGGCGGAGGGGCCGTTCGCCGCAGGTCGGCGGGGTGGGCGAGGACGCGGTGCCGATCGCCGCGCCGACGGGCCGTTCGGCGAGGACTCCGGGACGTCTGGGAGACTGACCCTGATGACAACTGCGAACACGACCGGCACGGCCACCCTCACCGACGGCGTACGGGCCGAGGCGACCATCGATCTCGCCGCCCTGCGCGGCAACCTCGCCGCCCTGCAGGAGCGCGTCGGGAACACGGCGGTGATGCTCGCGGTCAAGGCGGACGCCTATGGCCACGGCGCGGTCGAGTGCGCCCGCGAGGCGGTCGCGGACGGGGTCGGCTGGCTCGGCTGCGCGACTCCCGACGAGGCCCTGGCGCTGCGGGCCGCGGGCATCCGCCCGGAACAGGCCCGGATCCTGTGCTGGCTGTGGACGCCCGGCGGGCCGTGGCGCGAGGCGCTGCGCGCGGACCTGGACATCTCGGTCAGCGGCCGGTGGGCGCTGCGGGAGCTGCTGACGGCCGTTCGGGAGACCGGCATCCCGGCGCGCGTGCACCTGAAGGCCGACACCGGCCTCGGCCGCAACGGCTGCCAGCCGCACGACTGGCCGCAGCTGGTGGCCGAGGTGCGGCGGGCCGAGGCCGAGGGGCTGCTGAAGGCCGTCGGCGTCTGGTCGCACTTCGCCGCCGCCGACGAGCCCGGCCACCCGTCGATCCAGGCCCAGCTGGACTCCTACCGCGCCGCGCTGGCGCACGCGGAGGCCGCCGGGCTGCGCCCCGAGGTCCGGCACCTCGCGAACTCCCCGGCCACCCTGCTGCTGCCCGAGTCGCACTTCGACCTGGTCCGCACCGGACTGGCGGCGTACGGGCTGTCGCCGGTGCCGGAGGTGGGCTCGCCGGCCGACTTCGGGCTGCGCCCGGTGATGGCGCTGACGGCCCGGCTGGCGCTGGTCAAGCACGTGCCCGGCGGGCACGGGGTCAGCTACGGCCACCACTACGTGACGCCCGGCCCGACCACGCTCGGCCTGGTCCCGCTCGGCTACGGCGACGGCGTGCCGCGGCACGCCAGCGGCACGGGGCCGGTGCAGATCGGCGGCAAGTGGCGCACGGTGGCCGGGCGGGTGGCGATGGACCAGTTCGTGGTGGACCTGGGCGGCGACACCCCCGAGATCGGCGAGGAGGTGCTGCTGTTCGGCAACGGCGAGCACGGTGAGCCGACCGCCGAGGACTGGGCCCGCGCCAGCGGCTCCATCTCGTACGAGATCATCACCCGGATCGGCGCCCGGGTGCCCCGCCGCTACCTGGGCGGCAGCCACGACGGGAGCCGCACGGCATGACGGAGGCACCGGACGGGACCGGCCCGGTGGCGGCGGTGGCCAAGGCGGCCGGCGCGGCCACGACCGGGGTGAGCCGGGCCGGTGTGATCGGGATCTCGGTCGGTGTGCTGGCGGCCGGTGCGGCCGCGGGCGTGGCGATAGAGCGGTTGACGGTCGGCCGGGCGATGCGCCGCCGGGCCCGGGCCGAGCTGGAGGCGACCGCCCCGTACGGCTCCCTGCGCGGGCGCCCGCTGACGGTGGCCGCGCCGGACGGCACCGAGCTGTACGTCGAGCTGGACGGCACGGGCTGGGACGAGCCGGACGGCGGACGCCCCGGGTCGGACGGCGGCCGCCCCGAGCCGGAGGGACCCGCCGGGAGTGTCGGCACCGGGGCCGAGCGCCCCGCAGGCGCGCGGGCGGGCCACCGCGCCGAGCCGCTGACCGTGGTGTTCAGCCACGGCTACTGCCTCAACCAGGACAGCTGGCACTTCCAGCGGGCGGCGCTGCGCGAGGGCCTGCGGCTGGTCTTCTGGGACCAGCGCAGCCACGGCCGCTCCGAGCGCTCCCGCTCGTACCTGGCGGGCGAGCCGGCCGGGATCGACCAGCTGGGCGGCGACCTCAAGGCGGTGATCGACGCCGTCGCGCCGACCGGGCCGCTGGTGCTGGTGGGCCACTCGATGGGCGGCATGGCGGTGATGGCGCTGGCCGACCAGTACCCGGAGCTGTTCCGGGAACGCGTCGCCGGTGCCGCGCTGGTCGGCACCCTGGCGGGGGACTGGAACGAGGTGAGCCTCGGTCTGCCGAAGGCCGGGGCCAAGCTGTTCAAGAGGGTCGCGCCCGGCGTGGTGAAGCTGCTGGGCCGTCAGGTCGAGCTGGTGGAGGCGAGCCGGCGGCTCGGTTCGGACGTCGCCGCCGTGTTCTACCGGAGGTTCTCCTTCGGGGGGCGGGACATCGATCCCGGCGTGGTGCGCTTCGCCGAACAGCTGCTGGACGCCACCCCGATCGACGTGGTCGCCGAGTTCTACCCGGTGTTCGGCACGCACGAGAAGTACGAGGCGCTGGCGGCCCTGCGCGGTCTGCCGGCGCTGGTGCTGGCCGGCACGAAGGACCTGCTGACCCCGTCGGCGCACAGCGAGGCGATGGCCGAGCGGCTGCCGGGCGCCGAGCTCGTGCTGGTCGAGGGAGCCGGGCACCTGGTGCTGCTGGAGCGCCCGGAGCTGGTCGACCGCGAGCTGGCGCTGCTGCTGCGCCGTGCCGCCGACTTCGTCGGCGCCGTGCCGCTGCCGCCGACCGTCCTCGCGCTCGCCGAGGAGCCGCCCGCGGACGGCGCCGGGGGCGCGGTGGCCCGGGATCCGGCCGTCGACCCCGTCTGAGTCCCCCGCCGGCCGCGGCGGGGTGCGCCGGTGTGGCACGGTAGCGGTGGCGGCCGGTGTTCGGCGCGCCGTTACGGACGATCGAAGGGCAAGACACGCGCATGGGCTCGCACGCCACTCTCACCGTCCCCACTCCGGAGCGGATGGGCCGGCTCGGCCGGGAGCTGGCCGCGCTGCTGCGGCCGGGGGACCTGGTGCTGCTCTCCGGCGAGCTGGGAGCGGGGAAGACCACGCTGACCCGGGGGCTGGGGGAGGGGCTGCAGGTCCGCGGGGCGGTGACCTCGCCGACCTTCGTGATCGCCCGGGTGCACCCCTCGCTGGTCGGCGGCCCGGCGCTGGTGCACGTGGACGCGTACCGACTGGGCGGGGACCTGGACGAGATGGAGGACCTCGACCTGGACGTCTCGCTGCCGGAGTCGGTGATCGTGGTCGAGTGGGGCGAGGGCAAGGTCGAGCGGCTGTCCGAGGACCGGCTGGAGGTGCGGATCGAGCGGGCGATCGGCGACACCGCCGGGGAGGACCACGACCCGCGCCGGGTGGTGCTGACCGGCCTCGGGGAGCGCTGGGCGGGCGTGGAGCTGGCGAAGCTGGCCTGAGGCCCGTCCCCGGCGCCGGCCGATCGGGTTCCACCGTTTTGCCGACAGGCTGTCGGCAAGGTGTTGCGGGCGGGGTGCCGGGCGTGGTGGGATGGGTGCTGCGGTTAGGTCTGCCTAACTAGGGAGGCGCCATGTCGAGCACCACCCCCGCCCCGGAGCACGCCGCGCACACCGCCGGGGCCGGAGAGTCCGCCCACCGCGCCGCGGGGGAGCCGATGCGGGCACTGCTGGCCGCCTGCGCGGCCGCCGAGGCGGTGTCCACCCCGCCCGAACCGCGGCCCCGGCAGGCCGAGCGGCCCGAGGCGCAGACGCCCCGGGCCGCGTAGCACCCGCCCCGCGTGCCGCCCGTCGTACGGGCGGCGGGGCCGGGCTCAGGCGACCACGACCACCTTGGTGCCGTTCGACGCGAAGTCCCAGAGCAGCTGGCCGTCGGTGCGGCTGCTGCGGATGCCACCGGTCTTGGCCTTCGGGTCGGGGGTCGGGGTCGCGTCGTCCAGGGCCGCGCCGAAGCCGAACACCACGCCGCTCTGCTGGGCGAAGCGCACCACGTGCTCGATCTTCCGGCCGTCCGTACCGGTGCCGGCCGCCGTGCGGCTGTACACCGAGTAGCTGCCCGGAGCGGGCTCGACCGAGCCCGGGGTGACCGGGAAGGCGGCCGCGACCTGCGGGTTCTTCTTGGGGTCGACCAGCCAGACGAAGTGGCTGCCGACCGAGTAGACCACCCGGGTGCCGCTGCCCGAGGAGGCCGGCAGCGGCGGGACGGTCGGGGTGGCGGAGGCGGTCGGCGTCGCGGAGGCGGCCGGGCCGGTGGACGTCGACGTGACGGTCGGACGGGCTCCGCCCGCGCGGTCCTGGGCGCCGTTGGCCTGGAAGGCCAGCAGGCTCACCACCGCCAGGGCCCCCAGGGTCAGCCCCGTGACCACCACTCCAGGACCCATCTTCGCCACGTGCCCGCTCCCGCCGCCGTCCGCTGTTCGTACCGCCCTAATCGTGCCAGGTCCGCCCGGCCGCTCGGCAGCGCCCTTGCACGTGTGTTCCGGAGGGGGACACCAGCTCGATCGTCCGGTCGGCCCAACGTCGGTCTAACCTTGACCCCGTGCTGCTGCTCGCGTTCGACACCGCTACCCCCGCCGTCACCGCCGCCGTCCACGACGGCACGGCGGTCCTCGCCGAGACCCACCAGGTCGACGCCAGGCGCCACGGCGAACTGCTGCTGCCCGCGATCGACCAGGTCCTGCGGGCCGCCGGGGCGGACAAGCACCGGCTCACCGGGATCGCGGTCGGCGTCGGCCCCGGCCCGTACACCGGCCTGCGGGTCGGCCTGGTGACCGCCGCCGCGCTCGGCCACGCGCTCGGCGTGCCGGTGCACGGCGTCTGCACCCTGGACGCGATCGCCTTCCAGGCCCGCGCCGAGGGACTGGCCGGGCAGCCGTTCACCGTCGCCACCGACGCGCGCCGCAAGGAGGTCTACTGGGCCTCTTACGACGCCGACGGCGGCCGCACCGAGGGCCCCGGCGTGGACCGCCCGGCGGAGCTGACGCCCGCGGCCCGCTCGGTCGGCGCCGGCGCGCTGCTCTACCCCGACGCCTTCCCGGGCGCGCACGGCCCCGAGCACGTCTCGGCCGGCGCCCTGGCCGGCTTCGCCGCCGCCGAACTGGCCGCCGGGCGCGAGCTGCTGCCGAACGTGCCGTTGTACCTGCGCCGCCCGGACGCCCAGGTCCCGGCCGCCTACAAGACGGTTCTGGGGGGCAAGGCGGTGCTCCCGGCGTGAACCACGGCACCACCCTGCGCCCGATGCGCTGGTGGGACATCGAGCCGGTGATGGACCTGGAGCTCAGGCTGTTCCCCGAGGACGCCTGGTCCCACGGGATGTTCTGGTCCGAACTCGCCGAGGCCCGCCCCGGCGGCACCCGCCACTACTCGGTCGCCACGGCCGCGGACGGCACGATCGTCGGCTACGCCGGTCTGATGACCGTCGCCGGCGAGGGCGACGTCCAGACCATCGCCGTCGACGAGCGCCACCAGGGCGCCGGTCTCGGGACGGCGCTGCTCACCGACCTGATCCACGAGGCCGCCCGCCGAGGCTGCGCCGACCTGCTGCTGGAGGTGCGGGTGGACAACCAGCGCGCCCAGCGGCTGTACGAGCGCCACGGCTTCGAACCGGTGGGCATCCGGCGCGGCTACTACCAGCCCGCCGACATCGACGCGCTGGTGATGCGCCTCGAACACCCCAGCACCGACAGCACCGACCCGAAGGACATTGAGGACACCCCCCATGGCTGACGAACCGCTCGTCCTCGGCATCGAGACCTCCTGCGACGAGACCGGCGTCGGCATCGTGCGCGGCACCACGCTGCTGGCCGACGCGGTCGCCTCCAGCGTCAACGACCACGCCCGCTTCGGCGGCGTCGTCCCGGAGATCGCCAGCCGCGCCCACCTGGAGGCGATGGTCCCGACCATCCAGCGCGCCCTGGACACCGCCGGGGTCAAGGCCGGCGACCTGGACGGCATCGCCGTCACCGCAGGGCCCGGCCTGGCGGGTGCGCTGCTGGTCGGCGTCAGCGCGGCGAAGGCGTACGCCTGGGCGCTGGACAAGCCGCTGTACGGGGTCAACCACCTCGCCTCGCACATCTGCGTCGACCAGCTGGAGCACGGCCGGCTGCCCTCGCCCACGATGGCCCTGCTGGTCTCCGGCGGGCACTCCTCGCTGCTGCTCAGCGAGGACATCACCACCGACGTCCGCCCGCTCGGCGCGACCATCGACGACGCGGCCGGCGAGGCCTTCGACAAGGTCGCGCGGGTGCTCGGCCTGGGCTTCCCGGGCGGCCCGGTCGTCGACCGGACGGCCCGCGAGGGCGACGCGAAGGCGATCAACTTCCCGCGCGGCCTGACGGGGAAGAACGACCCCGAGTACGACTTCTCCTTCTCCGGCCTGAAGACCGCCGTCGCCCGCTGGGTGGAGGCCAAGCGCCGGGCCGGCGAGGAGGTGCCGATCGCCGACGTCGCGGCCTCCTTCCAGGAGGCGGTCACCGACGTGCTCACCCGCAAGGCCGTCAAGGCGTGCAAGGACAACGGCGTCGACCACCTGATGATCGGCGGCGGCGTCGCGGCCAACTCCCGGCTGCGCGAGATGGCCCAGCAGCGCTGCGACCGGGCCGGCATCCGGCTGCGGGTGCCCCGGCCGGGCCTGTGCACCGACAACGGCGCGATGGTGGCGGCGCTGGGCTCCGAGATGGTGTGGCGGGGCCGCACCCCCTCCGCCTTCGACCTGTCGGCGGACTCCTCGCTGCCCGTCACCGACGTCCACGTCCCCCACACGGATCTCCACGGTCAGGCCTACGACGCCCTCGGCGGCGGCGCCGCGTGACCGTCGCCGCGATGTGGGAGGCCCGGGCGGCGGACGGCCGGGCGGCCGAACTCGCCGCCTGGGTACGCGAGTCCGCGTTGCCCGCACTGCGCGGCGCGCCCGGGCTGACCCGGACCGAGCTGTTCTCCGCACCCGGCGAGCGGGTGCTGCTGATCACCTGGTGGGAGGGCCGGCCCGCACCGGTCGCCGAGCCGCCGGCCGAGCTGCTGGGCCGCCCGGTGCACCGCTGGTCCTTCACCAGCGAGCACGTCGAGTAGGTCGTGATCGGGAACCGCCGCGGCGGCCGCTACCGTGCATAGCTGAGAGAAAGCTGGACGGGACCGGGAGCGCGGTGCGGTGAACAGGGACGGGCGGAGCAGGACCAGGACCAGGGCGTACGCGGCGGGGGCGCTGGCGCTGCTGGCCTTCGCCACCGCGTGCGGCGACAACGGGGGCGGCGCCGCACCGGCCGGGACCAAGGCCGCGTCGGCGGCGCCCCAGCCGTCCGGCGGTGGCGGCACGCCGGTCGCCGCGGCCACCACGCCCGGCGCGGCGCCGGCCGGGGGCGACGCCGCGGCCTGGGCGAAGTGGAACCTCAAGCCGCTGGCCCCGGCCCCCGCGCCGCCCGCCGACAAGCCCATCAAGCTCGAACGCACCGGCACCGTACCGGTGTTCAGCGACGTGAAGACCACCGACAAGGTCGTCTTCATCACCATCGACGACGGCGCCGAGAAGGACCCGAAGTTCGTCGAGATGCTGACCGACCTCAAGGTGCCGATCACGATGTTCCTGACCAAGGACATCGTCAAGAACGACTACGGCTACTTCAAGCCGCTCCAGGCCCTGGGCAACCACATCCAGAACCACACCGTCACCCACCCGGTGATGAGCAAGCTCCCGCAGGACAAGCAGAAGTCCGAGATCTGCGAGGACCAGGCCGCGCTCACCCAGCAGTACGGCACGGCCCCGCTGCTGTTCCGCCCGCCGTTCGGCGACGGCGCCAACACCCCGACGCTCAACAACTCGGTGCAGCAGTGCGGCCCGCGCGCGATCGTGCTCTGGCGCGAGTCGATGCAGATCCACGACATGCAGTACCAGGCGGGCGACAAGAAGCTGAAGCCCGGCGACATCATCCTGGCGCACTTCCGCGGCCCCAAGGAGCTCAAGGGCGCCACGATGACCCAGATGTTCGCCGACCTGCTCGCCCGGATCCAGGAGCAGGGCTTCTCGGTGGCCCGGCTGGACGACTACATCCAGCCGCCGGCCTCCTGAGGCGTCCGCACCGGCTGTCCCAGCATCATCAGCGGTCCGCCGTCGGTGCGGCTGAGGATCACCGTGACGGTGTTCGGCCCGGAGGGCTTGAGCTGACGGCGCAGCTCCTCCGGGGTGATCGCCATCCCGCGCTTCTTGATCACCACCGTACCGACCCCGCGCTCGCGCAGCAGTGCCTTCAGCTTCTTGATGTGGAAGGGCAGCACGTCGGTGAGCTCGAAGGCGTGCGCGTACGGGGTGGCGACCAGTCGGTCCGAGGTCAGGTAGGCGATCTTCGGGTCGATCAGCCGGCCGTCGACCTGCTCGGCCACCTCGGCCACCAGGTGGGCCCGGATCACCGCGCCGTCCGGCTCGTACAGGTACCGCCCGACCGGGCCGGCCGGCGGGTCGGGCAGGTCGCCGCCGGTCAGGCTGGCGGCCTGCGGCAGCAGGGTGGCGCGGTGCGGGCGGGCCGCCCCGGTGCCGAACCAGAGCACCGCCTCCTTGACGTCCCCGTGGTCGGACACCCACTCGGCCTCGGCGTCCGCGGGGACGGCCTCGTGCGGGATGCCCGGGGCGACCTTCAGGGCGCCGATCGGGGTCCGCCGTCCGGCCTCGATCGCCCAGGAGAGCGGCGGGGCGTACGCCTCCGGGTCGAACACCCGGCCGCGCGAGGTGCGCCGGGCCGGGTCGGTGAACACCGCGTCGTAGCCGGTCACGTCAACCTCGGCGACGTCCGCGCAGCGCACCTCCACCAGCTCCGCCAGGCCCAGCGCGGCGGCGTTGGCCGCGGTGGCGGCGCAGGCCGCCGGGTCCTTGTCGACGGCCAGCACCTGGATCCCGGCCCGGGCCAGCGCCAGTACGTCCCCGCCGATGCCGCAGCACAGGTCCGCCAGCCGCCGTACGCCCGATTCGGCGAAGCGGCGCGCCCGCCATTCGGCCACGCTGCGCCGGGTGGACTGCTCGACCCCGTTGGGCGTGAAGTACATCAGGTCGGCGTCCGCCCCGAACTTCGCCCGCGCCCGCTGCCGCAGCCGCGCCTGCCCGAACGCCGCCGACACGAGCTCCGCCGGGTGCTCCCGCCGCAGCCGGGTGGCCAGCGCAAGCTCCTCCTCGGGGGTGAACTCGCGCAGCTCGGCGAGCAGGGCCTGGCCCTCGGGGGTCAGCAGGGGCTGGAGGTTCTCGGTGTCCACGGGGCCATTCTGACCCGTCGGCGGATGTCGGGGCGGTCGGTCACCGCCACAGGACGCCCGAGGAGAGGACCGCCGGGACCAGGAACGGCGAGAGGGCGGCGGTGACCGCCAGGAACGGGTAGCCGGACCGCCGGCTGCGCACGGCCACGACGACGCCCGCCACGAGGGCGGCCACCGGACCGGCCGTCATCCCGATGCCCAGGAAGGCCCATCCGCTTCCGTCCCCGTCGTCCCCGGCGCCGGGACCGCTGCCGAGGGAGGCGACCGAGCAGAAGACGAGGAACGGCAGCACGACCCCGAGCAGGGGCACTGCCAGCAGGGCGAGGGACGCGTCCTTGAGCCGGGACGGGCCGACGCGCACCGGAATCGATGTCATGTCAGGAGTCTGGCCGCGGGCTCCGGCACCGCACATGAGTACGGCTACTCATCCGCGACCCGAGTCCGCCGGGCGCGCCGTTGGCACTCTGGTTGACTGAGTGCTAACGGCGGCCTATGGTCGTCCTTGGCACTCCCCAGTGGGGGAGTGCTAACGCGAAGACGTGTGTCTGACCCCCGCGACGGCAGGCCCGCAGGTTCGCCCCTACCCGTTAGAAAACCCCGTAATCTCCGAAGGGGAGCTCGGACGTGACCACCAGCAGCAAGGTTGCCATCAAGCCGCTCGAGGACCGCATCGTGGTCCAGCCGCTCGACGCCGAGACCACCACGGCCTCCGGCCTGGTTATCCCGGACACCGCCAAGGAGAAGCCCCAGGAGGGCGTCGTCCTGGCCGTCGGCCCGGGCCGCTTCGAGGACGGCCAGCGTCTGCCGCTCGACGTCGCCGTCGGTGACATCGTCCTGTACTCGAAGTACGGCGGCACCGAGGTGAAGTACCAGGGCGAGGAGTACCTCGTCCTCTCGGCCCGCGACGTTCTCGCCATCATCGAGAAGTAACAGCACCGAGAAGTAAGACGTTCCGACCCGCCCCGGATCCGTGTCCCAAGTGACAGGGGCCCGGGGCGTGGTTGTTGGTTCACGTAGTTCGGCGGCCGGTCGGCCGGCCGCAGCCCCGAGGGAATAGGGAACATGGCGAAGATCCTGCAGTTCGACGAGGACGCCCGCCGCTCGCTGGAGCGCGGTGTCAACAAGCTGGCCGACACCGTCAAGGTGACCATCGGCCCCAAGGGCCGCAACGTCGTCATCGACAAGAAGTTCGGCGCCCCGACCATCACCAACGACGGTGTCACCATCGCCCGTGAGGTCGAGCTGGACGACCCGTACGAGAACCTTGGCGCGCAGCTCGTCAAGGAGGTCGCCACCAAGACCAACGACGTCGCGGGTGACGGCACCACCACCGCCACCGTGCTGGCCCAGGCCCTGGTCAACGAGGGTCTGCGCAACGTCGCCGCCGGCGCCGGCCCGGCCGCCCTGAAGAAGGGCATCGACAAGGCCGTCGCCGCCGTCTCCGAGCACCTGCTGTCCGTCGCCCGCGAGATCGAGGGCAAGGACGACGTCGCCGCCGTCGCGTCCCTCTCCGCGCAGGACACCCAGGTCGGCGAGCTGATCGCCGAGGCGATCGACAAGGTCGGCAAGGACGGTGTCATCACCGTCGAGGAGTCGAACACCTTCGGCGTGGAGCTGGACTTCACCGAGGGCATGCAGTTCGACAAGGGCTACCTGTCGCCGTACTTCGTCACCGACGCGGAGCGTCAGGAAGCGGTCCTGGAGGACCCGTACATCCTGATCAACCAGGGCAAGATCTCCTCCATCCAGGAGCTGCTGCCGCTGCTGGAGAAGATCCTGCAGAGCGGTGCCTCGAAGCCGCTGCTGATCATCGCCGAGGACGTCGACGGCGAGGCGCTGTCGACCCTGGTCGTGAACAAGATCCGCGGCACCTTCAACGCCGTCGCCGTCAAGGCCCCGGGCTTCGGCGACCGCCGCAAGGCGATCCTCGGCGACCTGGCCGTCCTGACCGGCGCCACGGTCATCTCCGAGGAGGTCGGCCTCAAGCTCGACCAGGCCGGTCTGGACGTGCTGGGCACCGCCCGCCGCGTGACCATCACCAAGGACGACACCACCATCGTCGACGGTGCCGGTGACTCCGAGGCCGTCGCCGGCCGCGTCGCCCAGATCAAGGGCGAGATCGCCGCGACCGACTCCGACTGGGACCGCGAGAAGCTGCAGGAGCGCCTGGCCAAGCTGGCCGGCGGCGTCTGCGTCATCAAGGTCGGCGCCGCCACCGAGGTGGAGCTGAAGGAGCGCAAGCACCGCCTGGAGGACGCCATCTCGGCGACCCGCGCCGCGGTCGAGGAGGGCATCGTCGCCGGTGGTGGCGCCTCCCTGGTCCACGCCGCCAAGGTGCTGAACGACGGCCTGGGCCTGTCGGGTGACGAGGCCACCGGTGTCGCCGTGGTCCGCAAGGCGCTGCACGAGCCGCTGCGCTGGATCGCCCAGAACGCCGGCCTGGAGGGCTACGTCATCACCTCCAAGGTCTCCGAGCTGGAGATCGGCCAGGGCTACAACGCCGCCACCGGCGAGTACGGCGACCTGGTGAAGGCCGGCGTCATCGACCCGGTCAAGGTCACCCGCTCCGCCCTGGAGAACGCCGCATCGATCGCCTCCCTGCTCCTCACCACCGAGACCCTCGTGGTGGAGAAGAAGGAGGAGGAGGCCGAGGCCGGTCACTCGCACGGCGGCCACGGCCACTCGCACTGACGCCGAACGCCTGACCGGAGGCCCGGTCCGCGCCCCGCGAGGGGCTGCGGGCCGGGCCTCCGGCTGCTGTTCGCCCGCTCGCCTCCGGGCCGGGCCGGCGGCCGTGTCGCGCAGGTGCTCCAGACTTCAACTATCAGCAGAATTTTGCAGAATGCAAAGATTGACTTATAACTGAGGCATGATCGAGGCCCGCCATCTGCGCGTCCTGCGTGCCGTCGCCCGCACCGGCTCCTTCTCCGCCGCCGCTCGCGAGCTGGGGTGCACGCAGCCTGCCATCAGCCAGCAGATGAAGGCCCTGGAGAAGTCGGTGGACACCCCGTTGGTGGTCCGCTCGGGCCGCGGGATGCAGCTCAGCGAGGCCGGACGGGTCCTGCTCAAGCATGCCACCGGAATCCTGGCCGGGCTCTCCGCCGCCGAGGAGGAGGTCGCCGCGATCGCCGGGCTGCGGGCCGGGCGGGTGCGGCTGGTCTCCTTCCCGACCGCGAGTTCCACCCTGGTGCCGCCCGCGGTCGCCCGGCTGCGGGCCAGCCATCCGGGGGTGCGCGTGTCGCTGGTCGAGGCCGAGCCGCCGGAGTCGCTGGCCATGCTGCGCGGCGGCGAGTGCGAGATCGCCCTGGCCTTCCGCTACCCGCAGTCCGACGGCGCGGCCGCGGCGCCCGCGCCCGCGCACGGCTCACCGCGGGAGGCACGGGCCGAGGCGAACCTGGAGGCGCAGCAGCTGTCGGCCGGCACCGACTGGTCCGATCTGGTGGTGACCCCGCTGCTGGACGACCCACTGGTGGGCCTGCTGCCCGCCGGCCACCCGCTGGCCGGCCGGGGCGGTCCGGTGGGGCTGGCCGAACTGGCGGGGGAGCAGTGGATCGCCGGCTGCCCGCAGTGCCGGGGGCACCTGGTGGAGCTGTGCGCGGGGGCGGGCTTCGAGCCCCGGATCGACTTCGCGACCGACGACTACCCGGCGGTGGTCGGCCTGGTGGCGGCCGGGCTCGGGGTGGCGGTGCTGCCCCGGCTGGCCCTGCAGTCGGTGCGCCCTGACGGCGTGTCGACGGTGCCGGTGCGGACGGCCTCCGGGGTGCCGGCGGTGCGCCAGGTGGTGGCGCTGACCCTGCCGGACCTGGCCGAGGTCCCGGCCGTCGCGCTGATGCGGGAGCGGCTGGCGGGGGCGGCGGCCGACCGCTGACGGGGCCCCCTTCTCCCCCGAACGGCGCAGCAGCGCCCTGAGGCGCCGCGAAGAAACGTTTCTTCACGGCGCGCCGCGGATGCGGGTCTAGCGGTGCGCGACCGCCGGCGGGGCCAGCGGGACCTCCACCAGGCGGTGCCGCGAGCGGCCCAGCATCTCCTCGCGCTCGTCCTCCGTCATCCCGCCCCAGACGCCGTACGGCTCACGGACCGCCAGCGCGTGTGCGGCGCACTCCGCGATCACCGGACAGCGCATGCAGACCTCCTTGGCGCTGGCCTCGCGCGAACTGCGCGCCGCCCCGCGCTCGCCCTCGGGGTGGAAGAAGAGCGAGCTGTCCACGCCGCGGCAGGCTGCCGAGAGCTGCCAGTCCCAGAGGTCCGCGTTGGGACCGGGGAGGCGGGAGAAATCTGCCATGGCTCATTCCCTTCAGAGGCGGTCGGCGGCGGCCGGGCCTTTCGGCGGGCTGCTGCCGAGCGGTGCCCGGCGGGGCGTCCCGCACTGGTGTGGACACCTGGAAATATGACTTAAGGCAACTCCATGGACAAGTCACCCACACACTGGCACAACAGTCAATGACCATACGAAAGCTATAAAAACGGGCAAAGTGGGCAACGGTTTTCGCTGGGTCCGGGTGTGGCAATCGGGTGGCCGAGGGGGCGCGCGGCACACCGCACCGGTGTGCGGGTCGTACGCCGACCGCGCGCGAGCTGCGCAAAAGTGCGGCGTGTGCACCGCGATGCGGCTGATCCGTAATGGGTTGGCCACGTACAGTGGTGGAGATGCCCTGAAGGCCGTAACTCATTCGAGTGACGGTCGTTGGAAGTGCGGAGGCGGTTAGCGGGCGCCGGACGTCGGGAACGATCGCGGGCAAGTCGGGGCGATCAGTACGAAGTCCGTCGCCGATCGGCCGTGTCGGAGAGGTTCGTACCAGCCAGGAGGCTCAACGTGACGCGGATCAGCTGCGGAGGACGACGGTCATGACTTCCGTTCTCGTTTGCGACGATTCCCCGCTCGCCCGCGAGGCGCTTCGCCGCGCCGTCGCGACCGTACCCGGTGTGGACCGGGTCACCACCGCGACGAACGGGGAGGAGGTCCTCCGCCGCTGGGTGGCCGACCGCTCCGATCTCGTCCTGATGGACGTCCGGATGCCCGGCCTCGGCGGGGTCGAGACGGTCCGGCGGCTGCTGTCCGCCGACCCGGGCGCCCGGATCATCATGCTCACCGTCGCCGAGGACCTCGACGGCGTCGCGCTCGCGGTGGCCGCGGGTGCCCGCGGGTACCTGCACAAGGACGCCTCGCGCGCCGAACTGCGGGCCACCGTCACCCAGGCGCTCGCCGACCCGACGTGGCGGCTCGCCCCGCGCCGGCTGCGCAGCCCCGACATGGGCGCTGCGCCGACCCTGACGGCACGTGAGATCCAGGTGCTGGAGGGCATGAGCCACGGACGCAGCAACGCCGAGATCGGGCGCGAGCTGTTCCTGTCCGAGGACACCGTGAAGACCCACGCCCGACGGCTGTTCAAGAAGCTCGGGGCCTCCGACCGTGCGCACGCGGTGGCGCTGGGTTTCCGCTGGGGCCTGGTCCGCTGACCACCGGCGGCGCCGCCGGCCGCGGCGCGGCGCCGTCGAATTCCGGGGCGGGAGTCGCACAGGCGTGTGACGTTACGGTCCCGAGGTTGCACCATGGAGGAGTGGAGCACCTCGGGGACCAGCGGACAGGCACTGCGGCGAACCACGCAGCCGCAGGACACTCGGTGGACGGCGCGACGGACGGGACCACCCACGGCAGCGGGGCGGGAGGCGGCACGGTGCAGGAGGGGCCGGGGGTGCGCGGCACGCCGTACGGCGCCGCAGCGCATAACGTTCCGGTGCACAACTCCGGACGCGGTGCCGCGTTTTCCCGGTCGACCAGGCACCATGGACCGATGCGCGACGACGTCGCCGGTGTGGCCGGCCAGGCGGACCCGGGGGAGGCCGAGCCTTCCGACCCGGGCCACGATCCGTCGTACGCGGATTCCGGCAGTGCCGAGGCCGGTCCCGGCCGTCCACCCGTGCTCGGCACGGGCGGCTCGCCCCTGGTGGGCGACCTGGTCGCGGCCGCCGTTCGCGGCGAGGGCCCGGCCATCGACGCCCTGCTCGCCTACGTCCACCCGCTCGCGCTGCGGTACTGCCGCGCCAAGCTGGTCCGGCTGCCCGGCGGGGCCCGGCACCACGTGGACGACGTGGCCCAGGAGGTCTGCGTCGCGGTGCTGTGCGCGCTGCCCCGGTACAAGGACCAGGGGCGGCCGTTCGAGGCCTTCGTCTACGGCATCGCCGCGCACAAGATCGCCGACCTGCAGCGGGCCGCGATGCGCGGGCCCGGTTCGACCGTGGTGCCGCAGGACGACCTGCCGGAGGTGCCGGACGAGGCGCTCGGGCCGGAGGAGCAGGCCCTGCTCAGCAGCGACGCGGCCTGGGCCAAGGAACTTCTCTCCAACCTGCCGGCCCGTCAGCGCGAACTGGTGCTGCTGCGAGTGGCCGCCGGGCTGTCGGCGGAGGAGACCGGCGAGGTGCTCGGGATGTCGCCGGGTGCCGTCCGGGTGGCCCAGCACCGGGCGCTCAGCCGGCTGCGGGCGCTCGCGGAGGAGTCCTCCTGAACGGAGGCGCAGGCCAGGGGGCTCCCGCCGGCCGGAATGAGGGTGCGGGGGCGGTTGTTGTCAAGGGCACACGAGGGCACATTCGCGGTGCCAGTACCATGGGGTATCGGCGCCTGGGCAGGTTGCCAAAGTTTCGCGGGTGCGCACGGGGTTCCTTTGGAGGTTCCTCCAAGTCACCCGGCTTTCGGCAGTCTGCGCGAGTGAGCGATCAACGCGCCCCTTCCCTCTGGGCGCGAGCGGATTAGGCCGGCCACGGAAGGTACTCCCCAAATGTCTTACAACGCCGCAGGCGTACCCGAGAAGTTCGCCATGCTCGGGCTCACGTTCGATGACGTCCTGCTGCTGCCCGGGGCTTCCGAGGTGCTGCCGAACCAGGTCGACACCTCCTCCCGGGTCTCCCGGAACGTCCGCGTCAACATCCCGCTGCTGTCCGCGGCGATGGACAAGGTCACCGAGGCGCGGATGGCCATCGCGATGGCCCGTCAGGGCGGCGTCGGCGTGCTGCACCGCAACCTGTCGGTCGAGGACCAGGCCAACCAGGTCGACCTGGTGAAGCGCTCCGAGTCCGGCATGGTCACCGACCCGATCACGGTCGGCCCGGACACCACGCTGGCCGAGGCCGACGCGCTGTGCGCCAAGTTCCGCATCTCCGGTGTGCCGATCGCCGACGAGGCCGGCAAGCTGCTCGGCATCGTCACCAACCGTGACATGGCCTTCGAGTCGGACCGTAGCCGCCAGGTCCGCGAGATCATGACCCCGATGCCGCTCATCACCGGCAAGGTCGGCATCTCCGGCGAGGACGCGATGGCGCTGCTGCGCCGTCACAAGATCGAGAAGCTCCCGCTGGTCGACGACGAGGGTCGGATCAAGGGCCTGATCACCGTCAAGGACTTCGTCAAGGCCGAGCAGTACCCGAACGCCGCCAAGGACGCCGAGGGCCGTCTGCTGGTCGGCGCCGCCGTCGGCGCCAGCGCCGAGGCCTTCGACCGGGCCCAGGCGCTGGTCGAGGCGGGCGTGGACTTCCTGGTCGTCGACACCTCGCACGGCCACAGCCACAACGCGCTGGCCTGGATCGAGAAGATCAAGTCGGCCGTCCGGGTCGACGTGGTCGGCGGCAACGTCGCCACCCGGGACGGCGCCCAGGCGCTGATCGACGCCGGCGTGGACGGCGTCAAGGTCGGCGTCGGCCCCGGCTCCATCTGCACCACCCGCGTCGTCGCCGGCATCGGCGTCCCGCAGATCACCGCCATCTACGAGGCCGCCCAGGCCTGCCGGGCGGCCGGCGTGCCGGTCATCGGCGACGGCGGCCTGCAGTACTCCGGCGACATCGGCAAGGCGCTGGCCGCCGGTGCCGACACCGTGATGCTGGGCTCGCTGCTGGCCGGCTGCGAGGAGTCCCCGGGCGAGCTGCTGTTCATCAACGGCAAGCAGTTCAAGTCCTACCGCGGCATGGGCTCGCTGGGCGCCATGCAGTCCCGCGGCCAGGGCCGCTCCTACTCCAAGGACCGCTACTTCCAGGCCGAGGTCGCCTCGGACGACAAGCTCGTCCCCGAGGGCATCGAGGGCCAGGTCCAGTACCGCGGCCCGCTGTCCGCCGTGCTGCACCAGCTGGTCGGCGGCCTGCGCCAGACCATGGGCTACGTCGGCGCCGGCACCATCGCCGAGATGGAGAGCAAGGGCCGCTTCGTCCGGATCACGTCGGCCGGCCTCAAGGAGAGCCACCCGCACGACATCCAGATGACCGTCGAGGCGCCGAACTACTCGGCCCGCTGAACGGACCCGATCGGCTGAGGGGCCCGTCGCTGCCAGCGCAGCGGCGGGCCTCCGCCCGTCCGGGGCGTGGGCCGTCGGGGCGCCGCCAGCGGTAGTACGGGATACTGGGGTCGGCCGGGGTGACCCGGCGGGCATGAGCAACAAACCAGAAGGGCTCGAAGTGACTGAGATCGAGATCGGGCGAGGCAAGCGCGGCCGCCGGGCGTACGCCTTCGACGACATCGCCGTCGTCCCCAGCCGCCGTACGCGTGACCCGAAGGAGGTCTCGATCGCCTGGCAGATCGACGCCTACCGCTTCGAGCTGCCGTTCCTGGCCGCCCCCATGGACAGCGTGGTCTCGCCGCAGCAGGCCATCGCCATCGGCCGCCTCGGCGGCCTGGGCGTGCTGAACCTCGAAGGCCTCTGGACCCGCTACGAGGACCCGCAGCCGCTGCTGGACGAGATCGCCTCGATCACCGACCAGGCCGCCGCGACCCGCCGGCTGCAGGAGATCTACGCCGCGCCGATCCGGGCCGAGCTGATCAAGCAGCGGATCCAGGAGGTCCGCGACTCCGGCGTGGTCACCGCCGCCGCGCTCTCGCCGCAGCGCACCGCCGAGTTCTCCAAGGCCGTCGTGGACGCCGGGGTCGACGTCTTCGTCATCCGCGGCACCACCGTCTCGGCCGAGCACGTCTCCAGTGCCGCCGAGCCGCTCAACCTGAAGCAGTTCATCTACGAGCTGGACGTCCCGGTGATCGTCGGCGGCTGCGCCACGTACACCGCCGCGCTGCACCTGATGCGGACCGGCGCGGCCGGCGTGCTGGTCGGGTTCGGCGGCGGCGCGGCCCACACCACCCGCAACGTGCTGGGCATCCAGGTGCCGATGGCGACCGCGGTCGCGGACGTGGCGGCGGCGCGGCGCGACTACATGGACGAGTCCGGCGGGCGCTACGTGCACGTGATCGCGGACGGCGGGGTGGGGTACAGCGGCGACATCCCGAAGGCGGTGGCCTGCGGCGCGGACGCGGTGATGATCGGTGCTGCGCTGGCCCGGGCGACGGATGCTCCGGGGAAGGGGTTCCACTGGGGGATGGAGGCCGTCCACGAGGAGCTGCCGCGGGGGAAGCGGGTGGACCTCGGGACGGTCGGCACCACCGAGGAGATCCTGACGGGGCCGTCGCACACGCCGGACGGGACGATGAACCTGTTCGGGGCGCTGCGGCGGGCGATGGCTACTACGGGGTACACGGAGCTTAAGGAGTTCCAGCGGGTTGAGGTGACGGTCAATCCGGCGTTGGACCACCGCTGACGGGGGTGCTGACGTGGGGTCGGAGGTCTCTGCCGGGTTGCCGGTGGGGGCCTTCGGCGTTTCTGGGGGGTCGGGGGTTCTGGGGGTTGGTGTTCGGGGGGTGGGCTCTCGGGAGGGTGGGTGCCGGGGCGGTTCCGGGGGTGGCCGCTCCGGGGGCTGGGTGATTTTCAGACTGCCGATTCCGGGGGTGGGGTGCTGGGGTCGTTGGCAGTCTGAAAACTGTCTC
>NZ_JBHWDU010000030.1:0-52615 GCF_042734825.1 Kitasatospora sp. NPDC059648
CCTGGCGGCGCCCCCGGGGGGCCCAGGGCGAGGCCTTGCACCGCGCTCTTCCCCCCCCGGGGGGGGGGGTTCCGGGGGGCCGGGGGGGGGGGGGCCGGGTGGCCTGGGGCGGCCCCCCCCGGGCCCCGCCGTGTGCCCCGCCGCTCTCCGGGAGAACCGCCACCGGTGTGCCGGATTGACAAACACCCTTGCCGTCCCGGCGAATAGCAGGCATGGCCGACGAAGAGTTCGAGAACGTCCTCACCACGGTGGGCCCCCGGCTGCGGGCCCTGCGCCGGGAGCGCGGCACCACGCTCGCCAAACTGGCCGCCGCGACCGGCATTTCGCTCAGCACGCTGTCCCGGCTGGAGTCCGGGCAGCGCAAGCCCACCCTGGAACTGCTGCTGCCGCTGGCCCGGGAGTACCGGGTGCCGCTGGACGAACTGGTCGGCGCCCCGGCCACCGGAGACCCCCGGATCCACCCGCGCCCGGTGACCAGGAACGGCCAGACCATCGTCCCGCTCACCCGCCACCTCGGCGGTCTGCACGCGTACAAGCACATCCTGCCGCCCGGCCGGAACAGCGGACCGGAGCTGGAGCTGAAGGTCCACGAGGGCTACGAGTGGCTGTACGTGCTCTCCGGGAGGCTGCGGCTGGTGCTCGGCCCGCATGACCTGGAGCTGACGGCCGGTGAGGCCGCCGAGTTCGACACCCGGACCCCGCACGCCTTCGGCAACGCCGGTTCGCAGCCGGTGGAGTTCCTCAGCCTGTTCGGCCCGCAGGGCGAGCGGATCCACGTCAGGGCGCGCCCGGGAACCTCTGTTCGGTAGGTTCGTTCCCTGTCAGGGAGTCCCCGCTTCGGGCTCCCGCCGGGCCGTCGGGAGGGGCCGATTAGATGAGTGTGCAGCAGAGTACGGAGTCCGGCGAGAGCGGCGGAACAGAGGAGAGGCCGGCGACCGGACCGGGCAGGGCCGGGACGGGGGGTGACCAGCCGGCGGCCGGCCAGGAGGAGAAGGCGGCGGCCGGGCCGGAGGAGACGCCCGGCGCCGGTGCGAAGCCCGCGCGCAAGAAGCGCCCGTTCTGGCAGGAGCTGCCGATCCTGCTGGTGATCGCCCTGCTGCTCTCGCTCGGCATCAAGACCTTCTTCGTGCAGGCCTTCTCGATCCCCTCCGGTTCGATGGAGAACACCCTGCAGATCGGCGACCGGGTGCTGGTCGACAAGCTCACCCCGTGGTTCGGCGCCGAGCCGGAACGCGGAGAGGTGGTGGTCTTCCACGATCCGGGCGGTTGGCTGGAGGACGCGGCGCCGAAGGACGACGGCATCATGGGCAGCGTGCAGAAGGTGCTGAGCACCGTCGGCCTGATGCCCTCGGCGGACGAGAAGGACCTGATCAAGCGGGTGATCGCGGTCGGCGGGGACACCGTCGAGTGCAACGCGGGCAGCCCGGTGAAGGTGAACGGCGCCGCCCTGGACGAACCGTACCTGTTCGCTGGGGCGACGCCCTGCGACAACGACCCGGTCGGCACCGTCACCGTGCCCAAGGGCAAGCTGTGGGTGATGGGCGACCACCGCAACAACTCGCGGGACTCCCGCCCGCACCACAACCTCACCGGGGACGGCTTCGTGCCGGTGGACGACGTGGTCGGCCGGGCCTTCGTGGTCGCTTGGCCGATCTCCGACTGGTCCACCCTGCCCGTCCCGGGCACCTTCGACAAGGTGCCCTCCGGCGCGGCGGGCGCCCTGCCGGAACAGGAGCCCCCGGCCCCGGCGGCGCTCGCCCTGGCCGGTGTGGTGCCGATCGCGCTGTGGCGGCGCCGGCGGTCGCGGCGCAGGACGGGCTGAGCCGGACGGGTCGAGCCGGACGCGCCGAGCCGGAACGGCTCCCCGGGAACTCCACCCGGTGGTACTCCGGCCACCGGAACCCGCCCGCCGTGCCCCACGCCGGGTGGGGTTCCGGCGGGGGGCCGCGGGGTCGTGAAGAGCGTGTCGGGAATTCGGTGGAACCGTTCAAAGACCCATGTCGTCCCTGGGAGCGACTGCCGGCAGGCCACTTCAGCAACCGGGGACGACGTGAGTTCCGAGATCTACTTCAGCGACAACTACCGTGATCTGTGCGAGCAATACGGCACGGGTGCGGGCTTCCAGTTCGAGTTCTACTGCTACCGCTGCTCCGACACCTGGCGCTCGCCCTTCGAGCGGTTCACCACCGGCCAGGTGGCGGGCTGGATAGGCAAGGGCGTCAACGCGGCCTGGAACCTCATCGGCGGCAACGCCAACACCATCAGCAACGCCGCGGACGGCCTGGCCGGCCAGACCTGGGGCACCTCGCGGGACGCCGCCTTCCAGCGCGCGATCGCCAACGCCCGGTCGAACTTCAACCGGTGCGCCCGCTGCACCCACTACGTCTGCGGCCGCTGCTTCACCCCGGAGCAGGGCCTGTGCCTCACCTGCGCCCCGGACACCGCGGCCGAGGCGGCGGCGGCCCAGCGGCGCGGCCTCAACGACATGGTGACGGACCGGGCGTACCAGGTCGGCCAGCAGGCCGGGGCGGAGTTCGACGTCCGCACGCCGACCCAACTGGTCTGCCCGCAGTGCCGGGCCGAGACCCACGGCACGCCGTTCTGCCCGGGCTGCGGGTTCAGGCTGGCGCAACCGGTCCAGTGCGGGCAGTGCCACAAGGACGTGCCGGAAGGGGCCGCGTTCTGCCCGTCCTGCGGGACGAGGCGCTGAGCGGGCGGTGGCCGGAACGGGCGGGCGCCCACGGACCCGGAGTCCGCGGGCGCCCGCCCGTTCGTCGTCGCCGCGGGCGGCTCAGCCGTACGACACGTTGGCACACGGGTCGTCGTCCGCCGAGCGGGCGGTGCCGCTGACGCTGGTCGGCAGTGGGGCCGGGGCGCTGGGGGCGCCGGGCGCCGAGGTGGCGGCGGAGGCCGGGTTGGCGGCGGCGAAGTCGTGGCCGAGCACCACGCTCAGGCCGCGGCCGCCCGGCTGGACGGTCGCGCCCGGGAACAGCTTCGCGACCGACTCGGCGGCGGTGCGCTCGCCCGTGCCGTACTCGACCACGGTGGTGCTGCGCGGCTTCCCGGCGGCGTTGCCGACGGTGGTGACGGTGTAGCCGGCGCCCTTGACGGCCTCGGCCCCCTTGCTGCCGAGGCCGCTCTCGCCGGTGCCGTTGAGCACGGCGACCTTGATCTCGGCGTTCCTGGCGTCCGCGGTGGGGGTGGGCGCTGCCGCGGTGGTGGGCGGGGCGGCGGGCGCGGCGGAGTCGGTGGCGGCCGGGCTCTGGGCGCTGGCGTCCTGGCCGTCGACGGTGCGGTCGGCCTTGAGCGCGGCCCAGAGCTGGTCCACGTCGGGGTGTACCAGGGCTACCCGGGGGCCCTCGTAACGCCAGGGCGCGGTGAGGAACTTGACGTCGTGCAGGTTGACGTCCTTGATCGACATGGCGAAGGACATCAGCTTGGCGGCGGAGCCGAGGTCGGGGTCGACGGTCAGCGACTTGGTCGCCGCGTCGGCGAGCGGCAGCAGGGTGGTCGGGTCCATGCCGCGGTCCTTGACCTGCTTGATGAGGGAGGAGAGGAACGCCTGCTGGCGCTTGGTGCGGCCGATGTCGGAGCCGTCCCCGATCCCGTGCCGGACCCGGACGTAGTCCAGGGCGGCCTGGCCCTCGACCTTCTGCTTGCCCTTGGCGAAGATCAGCTTGCCCTTGCGGCCGAGGTTGGGGTTGAGGTCGCCCTCGTAGATGTTGTTCGGCAGGCAGACCTCCACACCGCCGACCGCCGAGGTCATCGCGGCGAAGCCGCTGAAGTCCACCACGATGGTGTGGTCGACGCGCAGGTTGGTGAGCTTCTCGACGGCGTTCTGGGTGCAGGCGGGGTTGCCCTGGTCGGTGTTGCCCACCGAGAAGGCGCTGTTGAACATCACATTGGTCTGCTCCTTGGTCCACTTGCCGTTGGGGAGCTTGCACGGCGGGAGGTTGACCAGGGAGTCGCGGGGGATCGAGATGCCGACGGCGTGCTTGTGGTCGGCGTAGATGTGCAGCAGGATCGCGGTGTCCGAGCGGGCGCCGTCGTCCCCGCCGCCGCCCAGGTCGCTGTTGCCGTTGCCGCGGCTGTCCGAGCCGATCAGCAGGACGTTCACCGGGGTGCGGCCCTGGGCGTCCGGTGCGGCTGCCTCCGGGCGGTCCTTGCTGAGGGCGTCGCCGTCGAAGGTGCTGATGTTGCTGTTCAGGCGGTAGTAGACGGCGCCGCCGGCGAGCACCAGGAGGGCGGTGCAGCCGGCGGTGGCCCAGAGCACCTTCTGCTTGGTGCTGCGCTTGCGCTTGGGCTTGGGCTTGGCCCGGCTGGTGGGGCGGGTGTCGGATATGTCCTTGTCCGTCCCGCCCTTACCGGGGTCGGCCGCGCGACCGGCGGCCCTGTGTCCACCGGCCCGGCGCGGCGAATTCTCGGTCTCGGTGGAACCCCTGCGACCCGACACGGCGTCATCCTCCACAGTTGCCACGGAACCCCCGTCGGAGCGGTGGCTTGCGTGGTCCTGGGTCGGAGTGGATCCGGGCCGGCCCGTCGCTAAACTTTTACACCGCTGTAGAACTTTCAGTGGAGCATACTAGGCGCAGATGAGAAAAATACTGGTCAGACCATGAGAGAAGGTCGCCGGGTCTCATCTCCGTCGCTCCGTACCCGCACGAGGAGCACGATGACTCACCGGATCGCACGTTCGATGGCCGGCGCCCTGGTGGCGCTGCTGGCCGCCGTCGGCCTCGGCGCCGCGGCGTCGAGCGCGACGGCGGTGGCCGCCACCCGGACCGCCGCCGGAAGCGCGGCCGTCGCGCCGGCGGCGGCGTCCGCAAATGTGGCGCACGTCACGCAGGTTGCGCCCGCGACGCAGGGCTCGCAGGCCGCCCGGGTCACCCACGCCGCGGCGAAGCAGGAGAAGAAGAAGTCGGGCTTCTTCGCCAAGCTCGGCAAGTTCCTGCTGGTCGTGGTCATCCTCGTCATCGTTGTCGTCATCCTGCTGATCTGGGGCATCGTCCACTTCGTGCGGCGGCTCTTCCGCCGTCGCTGAGTGGCCGACGAACTGCCGAAGGGTTGCCGCTGAGCCGCCGCTGAGCCCGCCCCGGGTGCCGGAACAGCTCCGGGGCGGGCCACTTGGCTGCGATTGGCCCTGTCCGGCCCGGTCGCGACCCCACAGGATGGCGGCATGAGCGACCACCGCACCGACCGCACCGATCCCGCCGAGGCGCTGCGCCCCGAGAGCCGGATCGTCCACCCTGCGCTGGCCGAGACCACCGGCAGCCGTCCGCTGGGCGTCCCGCTGCACCAGAGCCACCTGTTCGCCTTCGAGACCAGCGAGGCGCTCACCACCGCCTTCGGCGGGCCCGACGGGGCGTTCTTCTACAACCGGTTCGGCAACCCCACCGTCCGCTCGCTGGAGAGCGCCGTCGCCGACCTCGAAGGCGGCACCGGCGCCATCGCCACCGCCTCCGGCATGGGTGCCATCAACAGCGTGCTGCTGGCCCTGCTGCGCTCCGGCGACCACGTGATCGCCCAACGGAGCCTGTACGGCGGGACGTTCGCGATGCTGGCCGACCTCGCGCAGCGGTGGGGCGTCGAGGTGACCCACGTCTCGGGCGACGACCCGGACGAGGTCGCTGCGGCGCTGCGGCCCAGTACCCGGCTGCTGCACCTGGAGACGATCTCCAACCCGACCACCCGGGTCACCGACCTGCCCGGGCTGATCGAGGTCGCCCGGGGCGCCGGGGTGCTGAGCGTGGTCGACAACACCTTCGCCACCCCGCTGCTGTGCCGACCGATCGAGCACGGTGCGGACGTGGTGATCCACTCCGCCACCAAGTACCTGGGCGGGCACTCCGACGTCCTCGCCGGCATCGCCGTCTTCGCCGAGACCGACCTGCACCGGAAGGTCTGGCACCACGCGACCGAGCTCGGCGCCAGCGCCGACCCCTTCGCCGCCTGGCTGACCCTGCGCGGCCTGCAGACGCTGGCCCTTCGGGTCCGCCGCCACTGCGACACCGCCCTCGACCTGGCAGCCCGGCTCTCCGCCCACCCGGCGGTCTCCGCCGTCCACTACCCGGGCCTGCCCTCCCACCCCGACCACGACCTCGCCCGCCGCCTCCTGCCGGACGGCCACGGCGGCGTCCTCGCCTTCGACCTGGCCGGCGGCCGCGAGGCGGCCCGGGTCTTCACCGAGTCCGTGCGCCTGGCCTCCCTGGCGCCCTCGCTCGGCGGCGTCCACACCCTGGTGCTGCACCCGGCCAGTACCTCGCACCGGCAGCTGTCGGACGGGGAACTGGCCGCGGCGGGCATCGGTCCGGGCACGGTCCGGGTGTCGGTGGGCATCGAACACCCGGAGGACCTGTGGACGGACGTGGAGCAGGCCCTCGCGAAGGCCTGACCGCCGGGCGGCAGCCGCTGGGTGGCAGCCGCCGGGCCGTAACCGCCGGGTGGCAGTCGGCGGGCGGTAGTCCGGCCGCGAAGGGTCCGTTCCCGCGGGCAGGACGCGGTCGGGTGGGAACGGACATCCGGGGTTTCGTGGAGTGCCGCACCTGGGGCCCCGCCTCGATCCGGGGGAGCGGGCCCGGTGGGCGGCCGTCGAGCCGTCGCCCGGCTACGGGCCGTCAGCGCGGTCTGGGGCGGGCGGCGAGGAGGGCGATGTCGTCCTCGGCGGCCGGGGCCGGGGGCGGGGCGAGGGAGTGGAGGACGGCGTCGAGGAGGTCGTCGAGGTCGCCGGCGGCGGGGAGGCGGAGAGCGGCGAGGCGCTCCAGGGAGGTGTCGATGTCCTCGTGGCGGCGTTCGACCAGGCCGTCGGTGTAGAGCAGCAGCGTCTGCCCGGTGTCGAGCGGGTGGGCGGTCTGCTCGTAGCCGCCGAGGCCGGTGCCCAGCGGGGGGCCGGTGGGGACGCGCAGCAGTTCCGTGGGGCGGTCCGGCGCGATCAGGGCGGGTGGGAGGTGGCCGGCGCTGGAGAGGGTCCAGCGGGCTCGGCCGGGGTCGGCGAGGGCCAGGAGGCAGGTCGCGGGGCGGGCGGAGTCATCGGTGGAGATGACGGTGTCGAGCTGGCCCAGGATGCGGTGCGGCGGCAGGTCCGTGGCGGCGATGTCGCGCAGCGCCGAGCGGTAGTGGCTCATGTCGACGGCGGCCTCGACCCCGTGCCCCATGACGTCGCCCATCGCCAGCAGGGTGCGGCCGAACGGCAGCCGGACGGTCTCGTACCAGTCGCCGCCGACGACCGAGCTGCTGCCGGAGGGCAGGTAGCGGGAGGCGACGGCGAGGTTCTGGTGCGGGTTGCCGGGCTCGCTCAGCAGCGCGCGCTGGAGTTCCAGGGCGATGCCCTGGGAGTGGGTGTAGCGGCGGGCGTTGTCGATGGCGACGGCGGCACGGGCGGCGAGGTCGCCGAGAAGGTCGGCATCCGCGGGGGTGAAGGCAGGGGCGGCGGCGGTGCGGCCGAGGGTGAGCAGCCCGACCAGGCGGCCGCGGGCGGCGAGCGGCAGGACGAGCAGGGAGGCGGCATCGGCCGGGCAGGCGTCCGCGGGGCCGGGTTCGGTGCGGACGGCGACGCCGCTCGCCAGGCCGCGGGCAGCGGCAGAGCCCTCGCGGTGGCGGACGGACTCGCCCGGGCGGGGCAGTTCGGCGAGGGCGGCGTCGAGCGCGGGCACGGCCCGTACGGCGGCGCGGTGCAGGCGCCGGGCGCCGGAGCGGCCGGGGCGGGCGGGTTCGGCTTCGGGCGGCAGCACGTCGACGGTGGCGAGGTCGGCGAGGGCGGGCACGGTGAAGGCGGCGAGTTCGGCACAGGTGGTGGCCGTGTCGAGGGTGGTGCCGATCCGTTCGGCGGCGGCGTCCAGCAGGGCGAGCCGGGCGCGGGCCCGTTCGAGTTCGCCCGGGGGCTCGGGGGCGGGGGCCCGTTCGGGCTCGCGCGGGTGCTCGGGGGCCGCCGCGGGGCCGTCCAGGACGACGACGATGACGCCGGTGGCCCGCCCGGCCCGCCGCAGCGGCCGGTAGCGCACCCGTAGGCCGGGCGGCACGGGGGAACCGATGCCCTCGGGACCGCCGGTGACGTGTTCGTGGTCGTGTCCGTCGGCGAGGACGCGGCGCAGCGGCTCGACGGCGCCGGCGAACGCGGTGGTCCCGGCGGTGCGGCCGAGGAGGTCCGCGCGGCGCAGTCCGGTGGCGGCGGTGAAGGCTGGGTTGAGGTAGCGCCAGCGCAGGTGCTCGTCGAGCAGGGCGACGCCGACCGGGGCGGCGGCGAGCACCTCGCGGAGCAGGTCGGGATCGGTCTCGAACCGGCCACTGCCGGTGACCGAGCCGAGGCTCGCGGCGAGGGCCGCCGCGGTCGCCGCCAGGGAGCGGGCGTCCGGGGACGGGGGCGGGGTGCCCTCGGGTCGGTTGCCGTGCCGGGAGTGCATGGGTCCATGATCACGCGCCGGGGCGCGGCGCGCCCACGACTGGGTGAAAGCTTGACCGGCCGGAGGCGGTCCCGTAGCCGAGCCGTGGCCGGTTGCGTGCGCGTGCACGCACCGGCGGGGGAGGGCTTGAGCGGTCGGCGCCGGGTGATCACCGGTCATACTTGGGCGGCGGCGCCCGACACCGGGTGCCGCGGGCGGTGCCAGGGCCCGCCGCCCGTGGCGGACCGTCAGCAGCCCAGACCGGAGGAACCGATGAGCCCCCACCAGCCGACCAGTCGCCCGGCGGCCGGGGCCCCCGGGGTGCCGTGGAACCGGCAGCGGCTGCGCAGCAACAACGAGTGGCTCCTGCTGGAGCTGCTGCGTACCGGCGGCGGCACCTCCCGCGCCCAACTGGCCCGGGACACCGGCCTGTCCAAGCCCACCGTCTCCGCGGCGCTGGCCGACCTGGAACAGGCCGGGCTGGTCCGCGAGGCCGGGCGGGTGGCCCCCGAGCGCGGCCGCACCGCGGTGCTGTACGAGGTCGACCCGACCGCTGGCCACGTGCTGGGCGTGGACGTCGGCCGGGCCCGGCTGCGGGTCGCGGTGGCGGACCTCGCCGGGACCGTGGTCGCCCGGCGGGACGTGGCCAACCGGGGCCGGACGGCGGACGCCGTCGCGGACGCCGTGGTCGCCGCCGCGCGGGAGGCGACCGCTGAGGCGGGCCTGGGCGCCGCGGACATCGTGCACGCGGTGATCGGCACGCCCGGCGTGTGGGACGAGGAGCGGCGCGGCGTCCGGTACGCCACCAGCCTGCCGGGCTGGGGCCGGCCGGGGTTGTTCGACCGGATCGGGGAGGGGCTGGGAACGGCCGTCACGGTGGCCAACGACGCCAACCTGGCCGCGCTCGGCGAGTACACCCTCGGCGCCGGGCGGGGCAGCCGGATGTTCGCCTACCTGCTGGTCGGGACCGGGCTCGGGCTGGGCGTGGTCAGGGACGGCGAGCTGCTGCTCGGCGCGCACGGCGCGTTGGGCGAGATCGGGCTGGTGCCGCTGCCCGGCCTTGCGGGCGGCCCTGGCGGGCCGGGGGAGTCGGGCGGGGCGAGCGGCCCGGGCGGGCCGGGGGAGTCGGGAGAACCGGGCGGGACGACGCTGGAGCAGGAGGCCGCGGCGGACGCGGTGGTGCGGGCCGCCCGGGGGTTCGGGCTGGAGGAGGAGGGCGGTGAGCAGTTGACCGCCAAGCAGGTCTTCGAGCGGGCCCGGGGCGGCGACGCCGCCGCGCTGCGGGCGGTGCGGTGGGAGGCGGAGCGGCTGGCCTACGCCGTCGCAGTGCTGTCCGCCGTGCTCGACCCGGACCTGCTGGTGCTCGGCGGCGGCATCGGCAGCAGCGCGGATCTGCTCCTGGAACCGCTGGAGCAGGCCCTGCACCGCTTCGCTCCGATGCGTCCGACGCTCGCGCCGAGCCTGTTGGGGGAGGAGGCGGTGCTCCTCGGCGCGGTCTCCACGGCGCTGGAGACCGCCCGTCCCGAGGTGTTCGAGCGCCGGACGGCTGAGCTGTGAGACGGTTTCAGCCGGTGGCCAGGGTCAGGCCGTAGGTGCTGTGGATCAGGTTGACCGGCTGGAAGTAGGTCTCACCGCCCGAGGAGCAGTCGCCGGAGCCGCCCGAGGTCACGCCCTGGGCCTGGTCGCCGGAGATGAACGAGCCGCCGGAGTCGCCCGGTTCGGCGCACACGTCGGTGCGGGTGACGCCGTAGACGCTGCCCTCCTGGTAGTTGACGGTGGCGTTCTGCTCCTCGACGGTGCCGCAGTGCCAGCCGGTGGTGGAGCCGGAGCGGCACACCGAACCGCCGACCGTCTGCTCGGTCGAGCCGCTCACCGTCACCGCGCCGCCGGCGTAGTCGTTCACCTGCGGCTGGGCGGTCCACTCCGGGCCTGCCGCCACCCAGGACCAGTCGTTGCCCGGGAAGGTCGAGCCCTGGAAGGCGCCGATCGAACTGCCGTCGGAGGCTGTCGCGTCGTCCGGGCCGGCCGCAGTGGCCGGCGCTGACGAAGCCGGGCCGGCCGCCCTGGGTGACCGGGAAGCCGATCGAGCAGCGGGCGGCGTTGTCGATGTAGTACGTGTCCCCGCCGTGCAGGTCGGCGAGCGGCCGGGGCGCGGCGGTGGCCCGCTCGACCCGGACCAGCGCGCGGTCCACCCCGGACCGGACCAGGAAGGCCTCGGTACGGGTGTCGTCGGCGGACTGCACCACGACGGTGTTGGAGTCCTTGGCCCGGTCCAGGGCCTTCAGCGGGTGCCGGACGACGGTCGCCCGGCCGCCGTGGGCGGTGATGGTGCGGGCGGCGGAGGCGTCCGTGGTGGCGACCACCAGCTCGGCCCGCGGTCCGTCGAGCCAGGCGCCGGCCCAGCGGTCGCCGAGCGCCTGGGCGAGGGCGTCGCGGCCCGCGGCCCGTCACGCCCGGGCGGCCGGATTGTCTCGATCTGCAAACGAGTGGGGAAAGCGTGGCCACCGCGTGTGCGGGTTCTGCTTGACTCGCACGCCTCGCCCATACGGAACGGAGCGTTCTCCCCTCATGACTTCACGGATACCCGGCCGCCGCCGGGCGGCCGGCCTGGCCGGATTCGCCGGACTCGTCCTCACCGTCGGCCTGGCGCTGGCCGGTTGCGATCCGTCGGCGGCGGACGGCAAGGCGTCCCCGGCGCCGATCACCGCGGCGGGTGCGCCCGTCGCGCCCACGCCGAGCGCGCCCCCGGCCCCGCCGGTGGTCACTCCGTCGACGCTGCCGGCCTCGCCGTCCGCCCCGCCGCCGTCCGCCCCCTCGGCCCCGTCCGCCACCCACCCGCAGACGCCGGCCGCCAAGCCGCAGCCCAAGGCGACCACGGCGCAGCCGCCGACCGACCCGGAGCCGCAGCCCACCCGGGCGGCGGCCGGCGGCTCTGGGTGCGAGATCCGCTCCAACGCGGGCAACTGCTACGCGGCCGGGCAGTTCTGCCGCAACGACGACCTCGGCCGGAGCACCCACGACGCCGGCGGACGGGTCATCTACTGCCGGATGGTGAGCGGAAAGCCGCACTGGCAGGCGTGAGTCACCCGCCCGGGGTGGACCGGAACAGGTGCTCGTAGGCCTGGAGCAGCAGGCCGTACTCCCGGGCGGAGGCCAGGGTGTGGCCGTCCAGCGGGTCCGGCTGAGGGCGCCGGTGGCCTGCTGCTCCGGCTCGGTCGCGGGCTGCGCGAACCCCGGCTCTCCTGGTGGTCCTGCTCGGCCGCCACCGGCGCCACTGCCTCTGCGTGTCCGGTCGATCACCCAGCGCTATGATGCCGATCATGTTCATTCTTGACCTGACCTACATCGCGCCGCTCGATCGCATCGAAGCGGCCCACCCCGAGCACGTCGCCTGGCTCGACTCGAACTACGAATCCGGCGTCTTCATCGCATCGGGTCCCAAGGACCCCCGCGATGGAGCGGTCATCGTGGCGGTCGGTGTCGACCGGACGCGGATCGAGGACATCACCAAGAGCGACCCGTACTCGGTGGCGGGGCTGGCCGAGTACACCATCACGAACTTCCGCGCGATGAGGACGTCGCCGGCGCTGGAGGAGTACCGGCACCAGCGGCCGGCGTAACAGGTCAACCGGTCATCGCTCCCGGCGGACGGCGAGCAGGGCCGCGTCGTCCGTCAGACCGGAGCCGACGTGCGCCCGCACGTCCAGGAGCAGCTCGTCCAGCAAGGCGTCCGGCTCCCCGTGCGGCAGCGCGGCCAGGCGCTGGGCGAGCGGGTAGAACCGGCTCGCCGCGTCCCGGGCCTCGGACACGCCATCCGTGTAGAGCAGCAGCAGGTCGCCGCGGTCGAAGGCGATCGACCCGGCGTGGTAGTCCCCGCCGACCAGACCGAGCAGCGCCAGCGGGGGTGCCTCGGCGGACGGCTCCACCGTGCTGACCCGACCGTCGTGGCAGAGCAGCGGCGGCGGGTGCCCGCAGTTGACCACGACCGCCGGTCCCGGTGTGTCGGGGATGCCGACCAGGACCGCGGTGACGAACTCCTCGCTCTCCGGACGTCGAGCGAGCGCCGAGTCCAGCCTCCTGGCCACCTCCGCCAGATCCGGTTCGGCCCGCGCGGCGTCACGGAACACCCCCAGCACGTCGGCGGCGGTCTCCACCGCGGCCAAGCCCTTGCCGCACACGTCGCCGAGGAACAGCCGCACTCCGTACGGGGTCGGCATCACCTCGTACAGATCCCCGCCGATCTGTGCCTCGGCCTCCGCCGCCACATAGCGCACCGCGACCACCAGCGGCCCCATCCGCCGCGGCACCAGGCGCAGCAGGGCACGCTGCGCGGCCTCGGCGACCGTGTGGACCCTGTGCAGCTCCCGCTCCTGAGCCGTCACCACCACGACGTTGACACAGCTGAAGAAGGTGACCACGACCACGGTGGCCACCGCGGTCGCCATCACGACATCGGGCACGCCGGCGTCGTAGGCCGCCATGCCGACGACGATCGCGCCGGCGACCACCCCGGCTGTCAGTGGGATCGTGGCCCTGCGGGCGCCCACCCCGGCCAGGACGGGGAGGGCGGCGAGCATCGGGGCGAACGTGATACCGGGCCCACTGGCGAAATCCAGCGCCACCGCGATCGCGACCAGCACATAGCCGCCGATCGTGACCCGGTGCGACCACCTGGGCAGGAATCGCGGCGAACGCCACGCCCTCGTGTTCGAGACATCAGCCACCGGACTGCCCTTCTGCACCGCTGGCCCCCACGGCCGCGTCGCTCTCCCCACTCCACAGTTAAGCGCCTCTCCCCTCCCGGATCGACCGGCAGCGCCGCATCGACACCTCCGACCCGCGCGCTGCGGCCCGCGCCTCGGAGCAGGACGCGCTCGGCAGGATCCGGTCGAAGAACGCCGATGCCCTGGCGAGGGCGCCGGCGCAAGGCCGCCGTCCTTCGGCGGGTACGCCCGCCCCGACGGGGGCGCCGGTCGGCGGGGGCGCCGGTCGCGGTCGGCCCGGTCGCGGTCGTCAGTCCTCGGCGGGCAGGGCCTGCTCGGCCCAGATGGTCTTGCCGTCCTCGGTGTAGCGGGTGCCCCAGCGCTCGGTGAGCTGGGCGATGATGTACAGGCCGCGCCCGCCCTCGTCGTCCCGCGCGGCCTGGCGCAGGTGCGGCGAGGTGTGCCCGGTGTCGGAGACCTCGCAGATCAGGCTGCGGTCCCGGATCAGCCGGACCCGGACCGGCCCGGGGGCGTACCGGATCGCATTGGTGACCAGCTCGCTGACGATCAGCTCGGTGGTGAACACGAGGTCCGCCAGGCCCCATTCGTCCAGCCGCCCGGCGACACTGCGACGCGCCTGGGCGACCGCCGCCGGGTCGGGCGCCAGCTCCCAGTCGGCGACCTGCCCGGCGCCGAGCCGACGGGTGCGGACCAGCAGCAGGACGGCGTCGTCGTCCACCGGTCCGGGCAGCAGGGTCGCCATCGCCTCGTCGCACAGGCTCTCCAGCGGCCGGTGGAGCCCGGCCAGCGTCTCGGCGAGCTCGCGCCGGCCGTCGACGGTCTCCACCAGGCCGTCCGTGTGCAGGGCGATCAGGCTGCCGGCCGACAGGTCCAGCTCGGCACGCTGGAACGGCGGGCCGCCCAGCCCCAGCGGCCGCCCGGCCGGCAGCTCCGCGTAGCGGACGCCGCCCGCCGGGTCGGCCACGACGGGCGGCGCGTGGCCTGCCCGGGCCATGCTGCACCGGCCGTCGACCGGGTCGTACACCGCGTACAGGCAGGTCACGCCGACGCCGCGCGGGCTGCCCCGGTCGTCCTCCTCGCGCACCACGTCGTCCAGGCGGGCGAGCAACTCTTCCGGATCCAGGTCGAGCCGGGCCAGCACACGGACGGCGGCCCGCAGTCGGCCCATCGCGGCGGCGGCTCCCAGGCCGTGGCCGAGCACCTCGCCGACCACCAGGCCGACCCGGCTGCCGGACAGCGGGATGACGTCGTACCAGTCCCCGCCCACCCCGGAGCGGGCGTCGGCCGGCAGGTAGCGGCTGGCCGACTCGACCGCGCTCAGGGTCGGCAGCCGGTGCGGCAGCAGGCTGCGTTGCAGCCGCAGTGCCGCGGTGTGCCCCCGGGTGACCACCGGCATCAGGGCCAGGCCGACAAGCAGCGAGCCCAGCCCCAGTACGGTCACCCCGCTGACCCGGCCGAGCAACGGCAGCCGGACGGAGGTCGCGCCGTAGTCGGGGGCGGCGTAGACGTGGAAGGCGGCGTAGCAGAACAGGAAGAGCATGATCAGCCCCCCGATCCCGGGCAGGACGCCTTTGAACAGCAGGTCCCGGAGGCTGCGGGTGAGCACCCGGCGGTGGTACCAGACGCAGGCGAATCCGGTCAGACCGTAGTAGAAGGCGATTGCCAAGCCCACCGAGTCGATGGAATCGGCCAGGACGTCGTGGCTGACCGAGGTGAGCAGCACCAGGAAGACGATCGACACCAGCCCCATGCCGACGGTCGACCAGGTCGGGGTCAGGAACCGGCGGTGCAGCCGGGCGAAGCCGGCCGGCACGGTCTTGTGCGCGGCCATCGAGAAGACGGTGCGGGCGGCCGGCAGGATGGTGGTCTGGGTGGACGCGACCGCCGAGGTCAGCACCATCAGGATCAGCAGTTCGGTGAGGGCGGGGCCGAGCCCGGTGGTGCCGAACACCGCCCCACCCAGGCCGGAGAGCACGTCCTTGGAGTTGTCCGGGTTGGCCAGCCCGATGCCCGTGGTGCCGACCCCGGCGAAGGCCTGTGCCGAGGTGGAGACCAGACCGTAGAGGACCAGCAGCAGGACGGTGGACAGCACGGCGGCCCGCCCGGGGGTGTGCCGGCTGTCCGCGGTCTCCTCGTTGACGGTGAGCGCGGTGTCCCACCCCCAGTAGATGAACACCGCGGCGAGCACCCCGGTGGTCAGTGCCTGGGGGGAGGGGACGTTCAGCGGATTGAACCAGGAGGCGGAGACGTGCATCGCGGTCGGCGGCCCGTCGGTGTACACCTTGATCAGGGCGGTGACGGCGAGCAGCAGCAGGGTCGCGACCTCCAGGCAGACCAGCCAGCGCTGCAGGGCCGCCGACACCTCGATGCCCACGTAGCAGACCGCCGTCATCAGGGCGATCCAGACCACCCCGGCCACGGTGGTCCACACCCGGCTGGCCGCCAGCGACTCCAGCCCGACCAGCCGGAAGCCGTAGATGCCGGCGATCTCTGCCAGGTTCGCCATTGTGATCACGTCGGCGACGATCAGGCCCCAGCCGCCCATCCAGCCGGTGTGCGGGCCGAACGCGCGGGTGGACCAGGCGAAGGTCGTCCCGCAGTCGGCGTTGACGGCGTTCAGTTCCCGGTAGGCGTACGCGATCAGCAGCATCGGCACGAACGCCAGCATGGTGATGATCGGGGCCTGCAGCCCCACCCGGGCCACGATCAGGCCGAGCGTCGCCGCCAGGCTGTACGCCGGCGCGGTCGAGGAGATCCCGATCGCCACCGACGAGAACAGCCCCAGGGCGCCCGACCTGAGCCCCTTCTCACCGGCGCCGGGCCCGGGCGCGAGCGGCGTGGCGGACTCAGCGGGGCGGGGGGAGCTCTTCACACCAGTTACCAACTCCGCGTCTCACGGCGGCAAGCCTTGCGATCACCATTCTTCCCGCCCGCCGGGAGGGCCGCCAGACGGGCCCGCCTCGCAGTGGACCGGGGTGATCCAGGAAGGCTCGCCGGTCGATGAGGGGAGAGAAGCCGGCCGCGGGGTGTCGCCCACGGTCACGCACTGTCCTCGGTGGCCTGCGGGGCGGTGCAGAGGATGCCGCGGGCGGGCCGCATGGCTGCATCGACCAGAGCGTTGCTGAGGTGGCCGGGTTTGACCCTGGCGAAGACCTCCGGTGTGGTGGAGGTGTCCGGGCTCTGCCCCCCACGGAGGTCCTCGTGACCCACCGTAATGCCCGCTTGACCGTGCGCGGCAGGCGCACGAGGCCGCGGCCCGCGACCACGTCGACCCGGCCGCGCCTCTGCTGCCCTACGGGCCGCTGGACCAGGCCGTGCCTCTGCTGCCCTACGGGCCGCTGACCGCCGACGGGACCCGGTGGTGAGCTCCGATCCCTCCCCAGGGCAGATCAGCCCCGCGAGTCACTACTCGAGAAGCGCCGTACCACCCGCTCGGCCGCCTCGTCCGCGGCCGCGTCAGGCGACAGCTCATCGAGCGTGTCCAGATCGGTGTCCTCGCTGAGTTCGGTCTCCCAGGCCGCAGCCAGTTGCTCCTGCCGCTCGCGGGGCTGCGCCTGCACCTTTTCGCGGCTGGCGGGGCTGAGGGCGGCGAGGAAACGGCGGAGTTCGTCATCAGCGGGCATGAGGGCCTTCCCGGGAGCGGGGTCGGTGTTCACATGGCACATGTTCACCGGTAGGTATCCCAGGGGATGAGCGCAATGCGCGCAGCGGAGGCGAGAGTCACCCGAGCGCAGGCCAGGACCGAGGTGGAAGCCTGTGCCTTGCCTCCGGGGTGCGGTTCGGTCCGGTGCCCGTTCCTACCGCCTGGCGGCGGTCGGGAGGTCGCGACGGGCCGGGCGATGGCGACGGGCCGGGCGGTGGCGACGGGCCGGGCGGTGGCGACGGGCCGGGAGCGCCGGGGTCGGTCGGTGCTCCCGGCCGCTGGGGTCAGGCTCCGGCGCAGGACTTGGTCAGCTCGCCGGCGGCGTCGCCGATCGGTCCGAAGTCGGGCTCCTTCCCGTGGGAGACGGCGTCCTGGGCCCTGTCGACGGCCTTGGACAGCCTGTCGGCGGCCGCGTCGAGCTTGCCGTCCCCGTCCCTGCGGATCCTCTTGGTGTCCTCGACGATCCTCTTCAGGGCGTCCACGGTGTGTTTGCGCCGACTCTCGTCGGTGATCTGGCCGACGTTGAGCGCGGAGTCGGTGAGGTCCTGGACATCGCCGGTGAGGCTGATCGCCCGCTTACCGCAGTCGAGGGCCTCGTCGGCGTTCCTGCACGCGGTGAACAAGGGGGCCGCCAGGAGCAGTGCGGTCGCGGCTGCGGCAAGTCGGTACGGCTTCTTTGTCATGTCTGTATCCCTCCCGCCTTCGAGAACGCACGGTCCTCGTGCGGTGGTTCCGGCACGACAAGTGAACGATCGACGAAAGCCGCTGAAAAATAAAGTCGTTGACGTCACGTCAGCTGATTCGGGTCGATTGCCCGAATTTCCCGTGCCAGGCCTGCCAGGCGATGGTCGGGAGCAAATCCCTGGTGCGGGACAGCAGTTCGTACAGGGCGGGGCCGTAGCGGGCGGCCAGCTCCGCGTTGTGGGTGAACACGTCGAGCTCGTTGGCGGCCGTGATGGCGAGGAAGGCCCGCAGGTCCTCCTCCGGCGGGGTGTGGTCCCGTCCGGTGAACCGGTCGTGGAACAGCGGCGCTTCGTCCCGGCCCAGCCGCGGGTAGACGGCGGCCCGGCCGCAGCTGGCGTAGAGGTAGACGAGCGCCTCGGCGCGCTCGCCCACCAGTTCGACCAGGGTGTCCCGTTCGTCCACGGCCAGCAGGGCGCCGTCGAACCCGTCGGTCCCGTAGGCGGCGTGGCAGAGCCCGGCGGCCTGGACGGCGGAGTCGGCGCCCCAGTCCGCCAACAGGGCGGCCACCCTGGTCAGGTGCTCCAGCAGGGTGCCGCCCGGGTGCGGGATCCGGTCGGCGTCGTGGGCGCGGAGGAACTGTTCGACGTGGCTCCACGCGGGGGTGCTGCGGCGGTCGGCTGGCGTCACCCGTGGATTTCTACTCCTGTCGCCGACCGGCCCGCAACCGACCGCGGTTCACCGTTCCACTACCGCGATCGGCCGCTGACCCGCCCTGCCCCCTCAGGACAGTTCGCGGACCAGGCGGGTGATGGTCGGGGTGGGGACGGAGTGCGCGGCGGCGGCCCGCAGCACGGCGCCGCCGATGGCGTCGAGCTCGGTCGGCCGGCCCGCCTCGACATCGCGTTGCATCGAGGACTTCATCGCCCCGGGGATCCGGTCGAAGGCGGCCAGCAGCGTCCGGGGGTCGGCCGGGGCGCCGATCGCCCCGGTGACGGCGGCGATCTCGTCCAGGACGGCGAGGAGTTCACTCCGGTGCTCGGTACGCACGACACCGATGCCGTCGGCGTGCCGGGTGGTCAGCAGGGCGAAGGGGGCGAGGAAGGACAGCTTGCTCCAGAGCATCGCCGTCTCGTCCTCGCGCAGGGCCACGTCCAGCCCGGCGTGCCGCAGCTGCTCCGCGAACTCCTCGACGGGCGCCGCCAGTTCGACGGCAGCGAACGGGCTGGTGTGCTCGATCCGGCCGGGGGCGGTCCGGGTGGCCTCGACCCGGATCGTCCCGGCCACCACCCGCCCGGTCGGGTAGCGCTCGCGCAGCACCGCCATGTGGTCGAGACCGTTGAGCAGCGGAACCACGATCCCGGGGCCGACGGCCTGCGGGGGCATCCGGTCGAGCGCGGGCACCAGGGCCGTCTCCTTGACGGTCACGAAGGCGGCGTCGACCGGCTCGCGCAGTTCGGTGGCGGCCTCCACCCGGGCGGTGAACTCTCCGAACTGGCCGCTGCGCACGTGCAGTCCGTCCCGGGCGAGGACGGCCGCGGTCTGCTCGCCGGCCAGGCAGATGACCCGGTGGCCGTCGCGCGCGAGCAGACCGCCGAGCAGGCCGCCGACGCCGCCCGGGCCGAGGACGGCGACGGTGAGGGGGGTGGTGGACACGGTGACTCCTTGAAGGGGTACGGGCATCGGGTACAGGTGGGGCACGGTGCCGGGGCTTCCCCGGGTCAGGTGGCTTGCCAGCAGAAGCGGCCCTCCAGACCGTCCGGACTGAGGAAGCCGAAGCCGACGCCGTAACCGAAGTTCAGGAAGTACGGATCGTCGTCCTCCCGGGCGTCCGAGAGGGCGAAGAAGTAGCGCCAGGGCGGCGGGAGGCCGGCCCGTCCGCTCGGGAAGGACGGGAGACCGCCGAGGTGGTCGAACACGTGCTCGCCGTCAGGAAAGGGCACTTCGGGGCCCTCGCCGCGCAGGTGCCGCTGGAAGGCGGCGCGCTGGTCCATCGACCGGTGGGCCTCGGCGGACAGCGGCAGCAGATCGAGGCGGAACTCGACCGGGGTCGTCCCTTTGCGGCGGGGTTCGTCGCCGCGGGGTTCGTGGCCGCGGGGTCCGGCGCCGCCGGGTTCGTGGCCGCGGGGTTCGTCGCCGCCGGGTCCGGCGTCGCCGTCGCGGCGCCAGAGGGTGCGGCCGCGGGTGCCGGGCGGGCCGATGACGGCGAACGGCGGTATCCGGCCTCCGGGTTGGACCAGCAGGACGCCGTCGCCGGCCTCCGGATCGAGGCCGCCCATGACGCCGTCGACCTCCGCCAGGAAGAGGTACGCCAGCCGCTCCTCCGCGCCGGGGACGGGGAACTGCCCGATGAACACCATCGGTTCACCGGTGTCGGGGGAGAGCGGCCAAGAGGGCTCGGCCAGCCAGCATGGCTCGCCGCCGAGCTTGGGGACCGGTTCGGTGATCGGCCGCTCGGCCGGGCGCGCGGAGAGTTCCAGGCGGGGGAGGAACGCCGCGTCGTGCGGACCGGTGGCACTGCCGGTCGGGTGCGTGGTGATGGCGGCCTCGGCTGCCGTGCGGTGGAGGGAGACGTAGTCGAAGTAGTAGGGGGCCTCGTGGCGCGGCTTCCGGCCGGGCGCCGGGCGTGCGGGGCGGGCCGAACTCCGGTGGAGGTAGAGGTGGGTGTGGCGCAGCGTGCCGTGCTCCGGGTCGGGCACCGGCAGGCCCTCGGCGCGCAGCGCCTCGGCCAACTCGTGGGCCGGCCAGCCGAACACGTCGATCCCGAGGTACCCGACCGGGCATGCGGAGCGGTCGTCGTCCGGGGTCCGGCCCACCCCGATGCCCTCAAGGACGTCGCTGTCGCTGCCGTCGCCGCCGCCGGAGGAGAGCGTGACGGTCACCCCGGGGAGGCGGAAGGCCAGCGCCCAGCGGGAGCCGCAGACGAACACCGGGTGCACCCCGCCCGGCAGCAGCTCGCCGTGCGGGGCCAGCAGCGCCCGCACGGCCGCCTCCGAGAGTCCGAACCGCAGCTCGGGCAGCGGAGCGGGCAGACGGACGCCGCGGCCGGGGAGCAGGTCGATGGTCACCCGATCATGATCCCTCCTCGGAGGCTCGTCCGGGAGTCCGGTTTTCGCCGGGAACGGAGAGGGGCGGGCCGGGAGGGGCGGGCCGGCCTGGGGTGCCGTGGGAGGGCGGGGAACGGACGGCACCGCCTGCACGGGCGGTGGCGACGGACTGTCCGAGCCGGACATCGGCCAGCGGCGCAACGCCGCCACCGCCGAGTACGGCGACCTGGTGCAGGCCGGCGTCCTTGACCCGGCCGGTGTGGCTGCGGGGGCGGAACCGGCGCGAGGGGATGTAGCACCACCTGCGGGGTTCGGTTTTCCGAACCCCGGATTGGGGTGCCAGCACAATCGATCCGACGGTCCCGGATGTCCATGATCGGGGGTATGAACGGGATGACGACAGCCGCCGTCGCGGCGGCGCAGGGCGGGGTGACGGGTACGGCGCTCACCGGCGCGGGGCTGCACCGGGAGTACGGGCGGGGCGCGGCCGCCGTCCGGGCGCTGCGCGGGGTGTCCGTGGCCTTCGCGCCGGGCACCTTCACGGCGGTGATGGGGCCCTCCGGCTCGGGCAAGACCACCCTGCTGCACTGCCTGGCCGGGATGGACCGCCCCAGCCGGGGCACCGTCCGCTGGGGTGACACGGAGGTTTCCGGCCTGCCCGAGCGGCGGCTTGCCGAGCTGCGGCGCACCAGGGTCGGGTTCGTCTTCCAGGCCTTCAATCTGATGCCCGCCATGACGGTCGCGCAGAACGTCGAACTGCCCGGGCGGCTGGCCGGGCACCCGCCGGACCGGGCGCGGGTGCGGGAGGCGCTCGCCCGGGTCGGCCTGGCGGGGCGGGAGCGCCGCCGGCCCGGCGAGCTGTCCGGCGGCCAGCAGCAGCGGGTGGCGATCGCCCGGGCGCTGGTCGCCCGTCCCGAGGTGCTGTTCGCCGACGAGCCCACGGGCGCGCTGGACCGGGCGACCGGGCACGACATCCTCGACCTGCTGCGCGCGGGGGTGGACGCGGACGGGCAGACGTGCGTGATGGTCACCCACGATCCGGTGGCTGCCGGGTACGCGGACCGGGTGCTGCTGCTGGCCGACGGCGTCCTGGTCGACGAACTGGTCCGGCCGACGGCGGCGCAGGTGGGCGAGCGGCTGAGCAGGCTGGGAGGATGAGGATCGTGATCGGTACCGTGCCGACGCTGGCGGTCGGCCAGATCCGGCGTCGCCCAGCGGCGTTCGCCGGGCTGGCAGTGGCGCTGTTCCTGGCGACGGGGGCGGTGACGCTGTTCGGCTCGCTGGTCGCGGCGCAGCTCACGGCTCCGCGAGCCGTCGCGCGGGTTCCGGTGGAGGGGCCCGGCCTGGTGGTGATCGCGGGGGCGTTCGGGGAGATCGCCGTACTGGTCGCGCTGTTCGTGGTGGTCAACGCGCTCGGCTTCACCCTCCGCCAGCAGCACCGTGACCTCGCCCTGCTGCGGACGGTGGCGGCCACGCCCCGGCAGATCCGGCGGGTGGTGCGTGCCCAGGTCACGGCGACCGTGCTGATGGCGGCCGTGCCCGGCTGTGCGGGAGGCCTCCTGGCCGCCCGGGCCTTCCTCGCCGCCCTGCAGCGGCGCGGAATGGCCGCGCCCGGCCTGCGGATACCCGGGACGCCGGTGCCGGTGTTCGTCGCGCTCGGTGTGGCACTGCTGGTCGGCCGCGCGGCCACCGCGCTCACGGCCCGGCGGATCACCCGACCCGCCCCGGCCGCCGCACTCACCGACGGCGCGGTCGGGCAGCGCCGGGCGGGCGCGGCGCGGTTGCTGGCCGGCGCGGTGGTGCTGGCGGGCGGCGTCCTGCTGCTGCGGCTGGCCGCCGGCCGACCGGCCGGAGAGCTGGACAAGGCGGGGCAGGCAGCCATGCTCGGTTCGCTGGTGCTGCTGGTCGCGGTCGCGCTGCTGGGGCCGGTCGCGGCCCGGCTGCTGGCGACGGTGCTCGGCGTCCCGGCCCGGCTGCTGCTCCCACGGGCCGGCTGGCTGGCGGAGGCCAACCTGCGCGGCTACGCGGTGCGGCTCTCCTCGGCCGTGGTCCCCGTCGCGCTGCTGGTCGGGCTCGCCGCGACGATGCTGATCATGACCAGCACCGCGGAACAGGCGGCCCGGGCGACAGGAGCCACCACCAGCGTCACCAAGGCGAGCGACGTCTGGCTGCGGCAGGCGGAACTCGGCCTGCTGGTCTGCTTCGCGGCGGTCTCCACGGTCAACACCCTGGTCGCGCTGACCGCCGACCGGCGCCGCGAGTTCGCACTGCTCCGACTGGTCGGGGCGACGCGGCGGCAGCTGCTGCGGATGCTCTCCGTCGAGGCCGCGCTGATTACGGTGGTGGGCGTGCTGCTGGGGGCGGCCGTGGCGGGTGCGGCGACCGGGGCGTTCAGCGTGGCGGTCACCGGCTCGGTGCTGCCGGTGGTGCCGGGAGCGGCCTGCGGCTGGGTGGTGGCGGGTGCGGCGGTGCTGACGGTGCCGGGGATCGTGGGCACCGGGCTCCGGGCGATCGGTGGGCGTGCGGTGGAGGAGGTGGGCGGGGAGCGGGGGTGAGGAGGTGGGCGCGCGAGGTGAGGCAGGTGTGGCGTACGGGAGGGAGGAACCGGTGTGACGGATGGTCCGGGGCGTGCGGCGGTTCGGGTGGCGTCTGGGGAATGCTGGGGCCGGTTGATCGGTGATGGGTGAGGCGTGTGGTGAGTAGGTGGCGGCGGAGGCTGTCGGTCCGGGGCGGCGAGGTGGCGTTCGCCGTTCTCGGGTTGCCGCTCGGAGTCTTGGGCGCGGTCTACGCCGTGGCGGTGCTCTACGCGGGGGCCCTGCTCTCGCTCACCGTCCTGGGGCTGCCGTTCGTCGCGGTCGCCCTGGTCGGTGCACGGGGGCTCGGCAGCCTGCACCGACGGCTGGTCGGCCGGTTGCTGGGCGAGCGGGTCGCCGCGCCACCGCCGTTGGCGCGGCCCTCGGGCGTGCTGGCCCGGGGACGGGTGGTGCTGACCGACCCGGTGGCCTGGCGGGCGCTCCTCTACCTCCTGCTACGGCTGCCGCTCGGGGCGCTCGGCTTCCTGGCCGCCGTCGGCCTGCCGCTGGTCGCGGTGTGGCTGGCCGGCTTCCCGCTGTGGGTGCGGCTGCTGGAGCCGGGCCCACGCCCGGTCGGCTGGCTGGACGGCGCCGGGCCACCGGCCGGCCTCGTGGTGCTCGCCGCCGCACCGGCCGCACTGCGGGCCCTGAGCCGGGCCAACCGTGCGCTGGCCCAGGGGCTGCTCGGGCCGGTGCGCTCTCAGCAGCGGGTGAGTGAGCTGGAGAACGCCCGTGCCACGCTGCTCGCCGAGAGCACGGACCGGCTGCGGCGGCTCGAACGCGACCTGCACGACGGCACCCAGGCGCAGTTGGTCGCACTCGCCATCACCCTCTCGCTGGCCGACGACGCCCTCGGCGAGCCGCAGGTGCCCGGGGCCGACGGCCGCCACGCGCCCGGCAGTGCCCACACCCCAGGGGCTCGGGCCGGGCACTCGCCCGGTCCCGACCTCGGGCGGCTGCGCACCCTGGTCGACCGGGCGCGTGGGCAGACCGACGACACCATCGCCGGACTGCGCCGGCTGACCAGGGGCATCCATCCGGTGGCGCTGGACGGCGGGTTGGCCGAGGCCCTGTCCGGGCTGACCGCCAGCTCGCCGGTGCCGGTGACGGTCCGGCTGGACCTGCGGGAGCGGCCGGCGGAGGTGATCGAGCGGGCGGTCTACTTCTGTGCCGCCGAACTGCTCACCAACCTCGCCAAGCACAGCGGCGCGCGGACGGCCGAGGTGAGCGCGAGCGCGGTCGACGGGCTGGTCCGGTTGACGGTTCGCGACGACGGGCGTGGCGGCGCCGCGATCGGACGCGGTGCGGGCACGGGGTTGACGGGACTGGCCGACCGGCTGGCGGCGGTGGACGGGGTGCTGCGGGTGGAGAGCCCGTCCGGCGGGCCGACGGTCGTCACCGCCGAGCTGCCGAGCAGGTTGTGACGAGTCCGCCGGACGGAGGCGTGGTACCCCGGCGGGCAGGTGCGGCGGTGCCCCGTGCAGGTCGATGTGTCGGGGGCGGCGCGGTGCGTCGGTGGGTCGGGCCGGCGGGGCTTCCGGGCCTCAGGCTCCGGGTTCTCAGGCTTCGGGGTCTCAGGCTTCGGACCTCTGGCTCGCGCCTCAGGCTCCGGTCTCCGCGAGGTAGGCCAGGACGGCCTTGACCCGCCGGTTGTCGGCCTCCGTCGCGGGCAGGTCGAACTTGGTGAACACGGCCGCGACGTGCTTCTCCACCGCCCGCTCGGACACCACCAGCAGTCCGGCGATCGAGCGGTTGGAGTGGCCCTGGGCCATCAGCTCCAGCACCTCGCGCTCGCGGACGGTGAGTGACTCCACCAGGCTGCGCCGTCCGCCGTGCATCAGCCCGTTGACGATTTCCGGGTCGAGCGCCGTACCGCCCGTGGCCACCCGGTGCAGTGCGTCGACGAGCTCGGAGGTGCGGGCGACCCGTTCCTTGAGCAGGTAGCCGATGCCGGCCGCGCCGCCGGCCATCAGCCGGGCGGCCCAGGCGGTCTCCACGTGCTGGGAGAAGACCAGGATCCCGACCCCGGGCACGGTGGCGCGGATCTCGACCGCGGCCCGGATGCCCTCGTCGGTGTGGGTGGGCGGCATCCGGATGTCCACCACGGCCACGTCGGGCCGGTGTTCGGTGACGGCGGCGACCAGTTCGGGGGCGGTCCCGGCGGTGGCGACCACCGCGCAGCCGCGGGCGGTCAGGAGCTCGACCATCCCCTCCCGGAGAATCACCGAGTCCTCGGCGAGGACGACGCGGAGCTGCTTGTCGATCATGCCGCCATTATCGGGGGCTCGGGGGGCTCGGGGGGCTCGGGGCGGCGGGGTCGGCCGAAAGATATATACAGCAAGGCTGGACAGTTTGGACTGATGAAATTAGCGTGGAACCGTGACCGAGAAGCGAACCGCCCGCGTGATCCCTGAAGCCCTGGCCGATCCTGCCTGTTCCGCCGCCGCCCATCCCGTCGGGCGCCCCGATGCGGCCGGCCGGGCAGATTCCGCCACGCTGGCCGCCCGGGAGCTCCGTGCCGTCATCAGTCGTCTGCGCCGGACCCTCCAGGAGAAGGGGCAGGGTGCGAGCGGCCTCACGCCGTCCCAGACCGCCGTACTCAGCCGCCTGATCACGGACGGGCCGGCCTCCGCGAGTGCGCTGGCCGCCGCGGAGCGGGTCCGCCCGCAGTCGATGGCGGCCACGCTGGCCGTGCTGGAGGAACACGGGCTGGTCGTTCGCCGTCCCGATCCAGAGGACGGGCGCCGTCAGCTGGTCGGCCTGAGCGAGACGGGACTGGCGTGGATCGCGGACAGCCGTAGGGCCCGCGAGGAGTGGCTGGCCCGGGCGTTCCAGGAGGGTTTCACCGAGGCCGAACGCACGACCGTATTGACGGCGTTGGCCCTGATGGATCGGCTGAACCGGCGATGACCGGCCCGACGACACTGCTGGCGCGGCTCCGGTCGCGCCGTCAGGAGTGCCGGAAGCCGGCTGAGGACGGTGGGTTCAACCGCCGGCTGCTCGTCCCGATGGTGCTGGGCTCGGTGCTCAACCCGATCAACTCCTCGATGATCGCGGTGGCCCTGGTGCCCATCGGCACCGCCTTCGGCGCGCCACCCGCCGAGACCGCCTGGCTGGTGACCGCGCTCTACCTGGCCACCGCCGTCGGCCAGCCGGTGATCGGACGGCTGGTGGACGGCTACGGGCCCCGTCGGCTCTACCTGGCGGGGACGGCGCTGGTCGGCCTCGCGGGACTGGCCGGTGCGCTCGCGCCCTCCTTCGCCCTGCTGATCGTCGCCCGGGTGCTCCTCGGGATCGGCACCTCCGCCGCCTACCCCGCCGCGATGCACCTCACCCGTAGCGAGGCCGAGCGCACCGGTCGGAGCAGTCCCACCGGGGTGCTGACGGTGCTCGCCGTCGCCAACCAGACCATCGCCGTGGTCGGGCCGACCCTCGGAGGGCTGCTGATCGGGCTGGGCGGCTGGCGGACGATCTTCGCCGTCAACCTCCCGCTGTCGCTGGCCTGTCTGGCGCTCGGGGTGCTCCGGTTGCCGGTCGCGCCCCCGCGCCGCAAGGGCGGGGAGCGGCTCGACCACGCCGGGATCGCGCTGTTCGCCGTCCTGCTGCTGGCGTCGATGCTGTTCGTGATGAAGCCGAGCTCCGCCCACTGGTACCTGCCGGTGCTCGCCCTCCTGGCCGGCGTCGGCTTCGCGCTGCGGGAGTGCGGTGCCCGCAGCCCGTTCATCGACCTGCGGGCACTCGTCCGCAACCGTCCGCTGGTCGCCACCTATCTGCGCCAGGTGCTCGGCTACACCACCGTCTACGCCTTCCTCTACGGCTACACCCAGTGGTTGGAGGAGGGGCGCGGGCTGAGCGCCGCCTCCGCCGGGCTGGTGCTGCTCCCGCTCTCCCTCAGTGCGCTCACGGTCTCCAGCCTGACCGGTCGCAGTCCGGCGGTGCGCGGCAAGCTGGTGGTCGGGGCGGCGCTCCAAACGGCGGCCTGCGCCGCCCTGCTGCTGGCCGGATCCGCGAGCCCGCTGGTCCTGCTGGTCGCGGTCGGAGTGCTGGCGGGCGTACCGCAGGGGCTGATCGGGCTCGGCAACCAGACCGCGCTGTACCACCAGGCCGACCCGGCCGCCATCGGCTCCGCGGCCGGGCTGTTGCGAACCTTCACGTACCTCGGGGCGATGGCGGCCTCGGCCGCGAACGCCGCCTTCTTCCCGCACGGCGCCACCACGGCCGGCCTGCACCACCTCGCGCTGTCCATGCTCGGCGGCGCAGCCCTGCTCTTCCTCCTCACGCTCCCGGACCGCTCACTCTCCCGGATGGGGGCGACTGTCAGCCGCGCTGGTGCGAAAGAGAATTGATCGCCCGTCAGAAGCTGCCGCTCGACTGCCCGCGCCAGGTCGTGGACGCCGGGGGCGGCCTCGACCATCACGGGCTGTGCGTCGCCCTACTTCGCGCCGGTCGGCGTTCCGCTCCCGCTGCGCCCGGCCGGTTCCCCGGCGGACCAGTCCGGCGGATCGGTGGACAGCGACAGGTAGGCGTCGAGGAACGCGGCGGCCGTGAGCATCGCCCGGCCGCGGGCGGTGAGGCGGTGCTGCCAGCCGTCGAGGGCCTCGGCGAGGCCGGCCGTCCCGCCCGCCGTGCGGATCTGCTGGACCACGGTGGCGATGTGGGGCAGCGGGTAGCCACCGCGGCGGAGCAGGTGGGCGAGTTCGGCGTCGCGGATGTCCTCGGGGTGGTAGAGGCGGTGGCCGGTGGCGCGGTCGCGGGGCGGGGTGAGGATGCCCGCGGTCTCCCAGGAGCGCAGGGTGGCGGGAGTGAGGCCGAGGCGGTGGGCGAGTTCGCCGATGCTGAGCGGGCCTTGGAGCGGGCGGGGGGACGGGCCGGGGCGCGCGCCATGGATCTCGACGGGTTCGGCCTGTTCGGCGGAGAGGTGGTCGACGGCCCGGCGGACCGCGGTGAGCGTCTCCCGGTCGCGCAGCAGTTGGGCGTGGCCCCGGTCGATGGCCGTCAGCGCCTCGTCCGGGCGGGCGGCGTGCAGGGCGGCCATGACCAGACCCGCGGTCGCGTGGCCGTACGCGGGGACGAGGGCGAGGAAGGCCCGCAGGGCGGCGGCGTGCAGCGCGGTGTAGATCCGGTAGCCGCTGGGGGTGCGCTCGGCGGGTGGGAGGAAGCCGTCGCGCTCGTAGTTGCGCACGGCCTGGGTGGAGATTCCGTGCTCGCGGGCGAGGTCGGCGGGGCGCACAGCAGTGTGTCCTCCCGTTTGAAGGTTTTGCCGGCAAACACCGGCAGGAGAGGGGAAAAGTCTCAACCGAGCCTTCAAGGATACGCTTGAGGTCCATGAGTCAGGACATCCGAGATTTCCTCACCCCTTCCTGCGAACTGCTGGCGCTCGGCGAGCCGACGCACCAGGAGCCGGCCTTCGGGCGGGTCCGCAACCGGCTGTTCGCCCAACTGGTGGAACGGGGCTTCCGCTCGATCGCGCTGGAGACCGACCGGGTGGCCGCGTTCGCCGTGGACGACTACGTCCAGCACGGCGTGGGCAGCCTCGACGCGGTACTCGACGAGGGCTTCACCCACGGCTTCGGTGCTCAGCCGGGCAACCGCGAACTCGTCGCCTGGATGCGCGAGTTCAACCGCGACCGGGAGCCGGCCGAGCGGCTGGCCTTCCACGGTTTCGACATCCCGACCGAGAACACCGTGGCGCCCAGCCCGCGCGGCTACCTCGAACACGCCCGTGACTATCTCCGACTCGGCCCCGGCCCCGGCCCCGGCATCGGCCCCGGCATCGATCTCGGCGCCGACATCGCCGAGTTGGCGGGCGAGGACGAGCGCTGGAGTCGGGAGCAGGCGGTGCTGGACGCGGGGAGCTCTCCCGGCGGGAGCCCGGAGGCCGCCCGGCTGCGCCGGACCGCCGACGACCTGCTGACCCAACTCTATCTTCGGGCACCGGAGTTGATCGAAGCGACTGCACGCGCCGAGTGGCTCCGGGCCCGGACTCGGCTGCAGGCCGGGCTCGGGCTGCTGCGCTACCACGCGCAGGCGGCGATCCAGGGCCTCGGACTGGGCGACCGGGTGTCCGGCCTGCTCGGGCTGCGGGACGCGTTGATGGCGCAGAACCTGCTGGACATCCGGGCGGTCGAGGCCGACCGCGGGCCGACTCTGGTGTTCTCCCACAACCTGCACCTCCAACAGGCCCCGAGCGCCTGGTCGGCCGGCGAACTGGACTGCCGCTGGAACGGTGCGGGTCGCATCATCGGTCCGCTGCTGGGGGAGCGGTACGTGTTCGTCGCCGGCAGCCTCGGGCGCAGCGAGGTGCTGGGGCTGGCCGAGCCGGCGACGGGGACGTACGAGGCGGTGCTGGGGCAGCGGGCGGACGCCGCCTGGGCCCTGGTGGAGCCGCCGACGCCCGGCGAGGGCTCGGCCCGCACGGACACGGCCCCGCAGCAGGGCTACTCATTCGACCGGGCGAGCTTCGGGGGGGCGTCGGCGGTGCTGCACATCGGCGACGGCGCGGCAGCGGCCGGGTAGCGGTCCCGTCGCGGGCCCCGTAGCGGTGCCGTCGCGACCGGGGTGGCGGCTCGTCACGGGCCCGCGCAGCGGCCCGTCACCGCCGCCCCGGGCGGCCGGCCCGACACGGCGCCGGGTAGGCGGCGCGCAGATGGGCCAGCAGGGCGGCGGTCGGCGGTTCCGGCGGCCGCCCGGTCGGCCAGACCAGCGCGATCCGCACCCGGGGGACGGGGCCGGTCAGCAGCCGGACCGGCAGTCCGGCGGCGGGCCCCGGATCCGGCAGCACCGCCACGCCCAGCCCGTGCGCGGCGAGTTCGGCCAACTGCGGTGGCGCGGCGGCCTCGACGGCCACGGTCGGGGCCGCCCCTGACGCGGCGAGGGCACGTTCCAGCGCCGTCCGCAGACCGGTGCCGCGCGGCGTGCTCACCAGCGCGTGCCCGGCGAGCGCGGCGACCGGCAGTGGTCCGTCCGCGGCGGCGAGCGGATGGCCGGGCGGGCAGAGCGCGACCAACGGGACCTCCAGCACCGGGTGCAGGGCGAGCCCGGACAGCGCCGTCCAGCCGTCGTCCCCCTCCCGCCCGCTCGCGGCGGTCGGCAGGCCGATCACGGCGAGGTCCAGCCGCCCCTCGCGCAGGCAGCCGAGCATCCGGGCGGTGGTGTCCTCGGCCAGCGAGAAGTCGATGCCGGGGTGCTCCTGGCGGAAGGCCGCGAGGGTGGTGGCCAGTCCGGGGAAGGTGCCCAGGGCCGGCGGTGGGGTGAGCGCGGCGCCCGCGATCATGCCGAGCCGCACGCGTCCGCGACGCAGGCCGTCGAACTCCTGCGCCGTCCGCCGGGCGGTCGCCGCCGCGGCGAGCGCGGCACGCGCGTGCGGCAGCACCGCCTCGCCGACCCTGGTCAGTCGCACCGCGCGGCCCGTTCGGTCGAGCAACTGGTGGCCCAACTCCCGCTCCAGTCGGCGGATCTGGGCGCTCACTCCGGGCTGGCTCAGGTGCAGCAGCTCGGCCGCCCGGGTGAAGTTGCCGTGCTGGGCGACGGTGACGAAGTACTGGAGCTGCCGGAGTTCCATAACTGTTGATCATAGGTGGCAGAACCGACCGGTCTTGGACGGGTCACAGCCCCAGACCGCAGGCTGGGGGCATGAACAGCGTGCAGCAGGAGCAGGACATCGGGTGGATCCGCGAGCAGATCGCGGCCGAACGGCGGGAGCTCGCCGAGGTGTTCGCGGGCCTCACCGCCGAGCAGTGGAACTCGCCCTCGCTGTGCGAGGGCTGGCGGGTCCGCGAGGTGGTCGCGCACATGAGCACCGGCTTCCGGCACTCCACGGCCCGGACGCTCGGGGAACTCGCCCGCTCCGGCGGCAACGTCCACCGGATGGCCGACCGGATCGCCCGCCGCGACGCCGCCGCCCTCACCGAGGCCCGACTCGCCGCCGTCCTGGCCGAGCACGCCGAGCACCCGTGGCGGCCCCCGGTCGGCGGCCGGATCGCGGCCCTCGCCCACGACGTCGTCCACGGCCTCGACGTCACCGTCGCCCTCGGCCTGCCCGCGCGCCTCCCGCTGCCCCGGGCCGCGGCCCTGCTGGGCTCGGTCTCGGCCCGAAGCCTGCGCTTCTTCGGCGCCCGGCTGGAGGACGTTCGGCTACGGGCCACGGATCTGGACTGGTCGTACGGGCAGGGGGCGCTGCGAGTGGAGGGGCGGGCCGAGCACCTGCTGCTGGTGACGTACGGACGGCGGGTGCCGCCGGGGCTGCTCTCCGGGGCCGGGGCGGAGCGCTTCACGCCCTGACGGGGGCGCGTCCGTGGCCCCACCGCGCCCGTCACGGGAAAGGAGGCAGCACCGCCGATCCCACCGTCCTGCGCCCCGCCGCCCACCGCCCCGCCGCGCACCGCCCCGCGCCCCTGCGCCCCCGTCCTGAGCCCCGCCATCCACCGCCCGGCGCCCCCGCCTGCCACCGTCCTGCGCCCCGCCGCCGCCCGTGCCTACGATCGGGAGGAACCTCCTGCTGGACGCAGTGAGACGGAAGCCAGGTAGCCGATGGCCCAGAAGTCCGCGCAGTGGCCGCCGTACGTGCGGGCCGCGCCGTGGTTGCTGATCGTCGGCGGCCTGGTGTGGAACTCGCTGGATCCGTCCGACTACTGGGGCGATCCGCTGCTCGCGGCGGCCGCCGTGCTGTCCGGGGCGCTGCTGACGCTGCACGACACCGTGGCCGTCGGGGTGGCGAACGTGACGGGGATCCTGGTGCTGGCCCTGCGGGACGGGTCGATCGGGACCCAGGACGGCTACCTGGAGCTGGTCAACACCGCCTTCGCCGCCCTGCTCGGGGTCGGTGTGAACCGGGTGGTGGTCCGGCACGGGCGCAGGCTGGCGCGGGTGCGGTCGGTGGCGGAGGCGGCGCAGCGGGCCGTGTTGCCCGAGCCGCCGGGGCGGGTGGCGGGGCTGGAGGTCGCGGCCTGCTACCGGGCGGCCCAGGACGAGGCGCTGATCGGCGGGGACGCCTACGCGCTGCAGGCCACTCCGCACGGCGTGCGGGTGCTGATGGCGGACGTGCGGGGCAAGGGGCTGAACGCGGTGGGGGCGGTGTCGGTGCTGCTCGGGGCCTTCCGGGAGGACGCGCACCGGGAGCCGGACCTCCGTGCGCTCGCGGACGCTCTGGAGCGGACGCTGGTCCGGGAGAGCGTCGCGCTGGGCGAGGAAATCCGGCTGGAGGGGTTCATCACGGCGCTGCTGGTGGAGTTCCCGCCGGGGGAGGCCGTCGCGCGGACGCTGGACTGCGGCCACCCCGGGCCGTACCTGCTGGGCGAGGACGGGCCCACGGTGAGCCGGTGGGACGCGGCCGATCCGGGGCTGCCGCTGGGGATGGGCGTGCTGGGGGTGGCCCGTCCGGAGGTGGAGAGCAGGGCCTTCCCCCCGGGGTGCACGCTGCTGCTGGTGACCGACGGGGTGACCGAGGCGCGGGACGCGGCGGGGGAGTTCTACGACCCGGTGCAGGGGCTGGCCCCGCTCGGGCCGTTCGCCGGGGCGCGGGAGGCGGTGGACGCGCTGGTGGCCGACGTGGCCCGGTGGACGGGCGGGCCGCGCGACGATGACATGGCCGTGCTCGCCGTGACCCGGCGCGGGGAGCCGACCGGGGCCGGTCCAGCGACCGCGGCCGGGGGCGGGCCTCCCGTCTGAGCAGGGGGCGCGGCCGACGGACGGCGCGCTTCGCGGCGGCCGGTCACGGCTCTGGACGGTTACGCCGATATCACGGTGGGGTTACGGAAGGTGCCTGCTCCATCGATTCCGGCCAAATTCAGCACCGAACTCCGATGGCCGGAAAGCGGACGTCCGGATAGCGGACGAGGAAATGGACTCCCTGGTGGCAGGCTCGTCGGGACGCGCCGACAGATCGTGATGCCTTGGTCGACGGGCGGTGACGGCTGCACGCTGGCTGGCAGCCCGGGCATAAGGGCTTGTAAGGGAGGCGCAAGGGTCGGTCACGGCAGTGGCGGAATCCGGCCGACCCGTGCTTCGTCCGGAAACGGCCCCGGTGCTTGCCCCGTGTCGAATGGGTGACCGAGAGTCGCATCGATGAACGAGAAGCCTCGCCCCCGCCAGGCCCGTCTGTTCGGCCACCGCGACTTCCGGCTCCTGCTGACCGGAGCCGCGGCGGCCCAGACGGGCAGTCAGGTCACCCTGGTCGCCCTGCCGCTGGTGGCGGTGGTGGTGCTCGACGCCACCCCGTTCGAGGTCGGTCTGCTCACAGCTGCGGAGACCGCCGCGTTCCTGCTGGTCGGCCTGCCGGCCGGCGCCTGGCTGGACCGGATGCGCAAGCTCCCGGTGCTGATCCGCGCCGACGTGGTGCGCTGCCTCGCGGTGGGCTCGATCCCGCCGGCGGCGGCGCTCGGCGTGCTGACCATGCCCCAGCTCTACCTGGTCGCGCTGGTCACCGGGGTGGCCACGGTCTTCTTCGACGTGGCCCACCAGTCCTTCCTGCCCGCCGTCCTGCCGCGCGAACGACTGGTGTCCGGAAACGGTGCGTTGGAGACGGTGCGCTCCTCGGCGCAGATCGCCGGGCCGGGGCTGGGCGGTGGGCTGGTCCAGCTGCTCGGCGCGCCGGTCGCCATCGTGGCCGACGCCTGCGGCTACCTCGCCTCGGCCCTGCTGCTCGCCCGGATCCGGGTCGAGGAGCCGCGGCCGGAACCGGAGCCCGGGCGCTCGCTGCGGGCCGAGGTGGCCGAAGGCGTGCGCTTCGTGCTCGGCCACCGGCTGCTGCGGGCCATCGCCGCCGCCACCGCCACGTCCAACCTGTTCGCCGCCGTGCTGATGGCCGTCCAGACGGTGTTCTGGGTCCGGGTGCTCGACCTGTCGCCCGGGGCCATCGGCGCCCTGCTGTCGGCCTCCGCCGTCGGCGGTCTGGCCGGTGCGCTCTGCGCGGGGCAGCTGTCCCGCTGGGTCGGGCAGGCCCGGCTGATCTGGCTGGCCACTATGGTGACCGCGCCCTTCGCGCTGCTGTGGCCGTTGTCCGGCGGCGCCGCGGGCGCCCTGCTGTTCGGCCTCGCCTCGGGTGTGGTGCTGTTCGGCGCGGTGGCCTACAACGTCGCGCAGGTGAGCTTCCGGCAGAGCGTCTGCCCGCCCGAGCTGCTCGGCCGGATGAACGCCACCATGCGCTTCCTGGTGTGGGGCACCATGCCGATCGGCGCGCTCGGCGGCGGACTCGTCGCCGACTGGGCCGGCCCGCGTGCCGCCCTGTGGCTGTGTGCGGCGGGCTTCCTGCTGGTGCCGGTGCCGCTGCTGCTCTCGCCGCTGCGGGGGATGCGCGACCTGCCGGGGGCGCCGCAGGAGCCCGGGGCCGTGGACGCGGCGGAGGCCCGTGCCTCCGCCCAGGACGCCCCGGACGTCCAGGCCGCCGAGCACCCCGCCGAGCACCCCGCCGCGAGCCCCACCGCCCCCTGATCCCCTGACCCGAGCCGAGACCGGAAACCGGAGACCGTTCCGTGCACGCCAGCATCACCGCCGCCTACCTCGCCCGGTACCGCTCCGCCGCCGCCGAATCCCCGGTGGAGCTGCTCCCGCTGACCGGCGCCCAGCGACGGTTCCTGATCACCCGCCGACTCGCGCCGCAGACCCGCTCCGACCTCGCCCCGCTGTTCTTCGCCTTCCCCGGAGGCACCCTCGACCTCGACCGGCTGGCCCGCGCCGCCGCCGCCGTCGCGGCCGGCCACCCGGCGCTGTGCGGCGCCTTCGCGACCGTCCGCGGCACACCCGTTCTGCGCACCGGCGGCCCCTCGGTCGAGGTCTCCGGGATCGCCGTGGCGCCCGGCGGCGGCGCCGAGGACGCGCTGCGCGAAGCGCTGCTGGACTGGCCCCTGGACGGGCCCGCGCTGCGGCTGCTGGTGGCCCGGGAGCCCGGCGCGGGCGAGGAGCTGCTCGCCCTGGCGCTGGACCACGCGGCCTGCGACGAGCAGTCGATCGGGGCGCTCGTCGGCGAGCTCGGCGAGGCCTACCGACGGGACGAGCCACCTGCGGCCGCCCCCGGTGCGCGGGCCGTCGCCGCCTTCCGGGAGGCCGTCGAACTCCAGCTGGCCGCGGAGGAGGCCGCCGCCGGGCCCGCCGCGCGCGCCCACTGGGGGCGTCGGCTCGGCGGCCTGACCGGGGCGGGCGGCGGCGCCGCGACCGCAGCCGGCCTGCTCACCGAGCGGCTGCCCGCCGTCGAGGGCGGCGCCCGCAGCGCCTTGTTCCCCGCCCTGCTGGACGCCACCGGCGCCGCCGCCCGGCGGCTGCACCGTACAAAGGGCCCGCTCGCCCTCGGCTACCCGTGGGGCGGCCGCCCGCCCGGCGCGCCCGCCGTGCTCGGCTGCTTCCTCAACACCCTGGTGCACGCCGTACCGCCGCGCGCGGCCGCCGACCTGGAGGCGCTCTGCAACGACTGGTGGGACGACCTCGACCACGCCGGCACCCCCTTCGACGAGGTGGTGCGGTCCGCCCGGGCCGCCGGGTCCCCCTGGTCGGGCGCGCTGGACGCGATGCTCACCTTCGAGGACCTCCAGCGCCGCCCGCCCCTGGTGCTCGGCGGGGTACCCGGCCGGGAGGTCCACCTCTCCGGCCGCCCGCTTGCCGCGCCGCTGGCCGTCTCCGCCTCCCACGGCGAGGACCTGACGGTGCACCTGGCCTGGGACAGCGAGCGGTTCCCGGCCGCCGACGCCGAGGCCGCCCTCGGCGACCTGCTCGGGGTGCTGCGCCGCCACCTCGCCTAGGACACGTCCCGGAGCCCGGCCCACCCCGGACTCCGCTCACGACCCCGGACCCCGCTCACGACCCGGCCCGCCCCGGGACTCCGGCCCCTCCCGGAATCCCGCCCGGCACCCCGGCCCCTCAGTCCGCAATTCCCCGAGAAACCCCGGGTCGCACCCTCACCCCGGTGCGGCCCGGCCCCCGCCGGCCGCAACCGGGGCCACCCCACCCCCGCGCCCGGCCACCACAGTGCCAACACGCCCACCACACAAGGGAATCATCCATGTTCGCACTCTCTCCCTCCCAGGAGATCGTCTGGCTGCACGAGCAGATGCAGCCGGGAAGCCGCGCCTACAACTTCACCGGCGTCCTCGACCTGTGGGGCACCCTCGACCGGGACGCCCTGCACACCGGGCTCGCCGCCGTCCTGGCCCAGCACCCGGGCCTGCGGCTGGAGTTGGTGCCCCGGCCGGAGGGCGTCCCCGGCCAGCGGGTCGCCGAGGACTGCCAACCCGTGCTGCGACAGAGCGACTTCACCGCCGAGGCGGACCCGGAGGCCGTCTTCCGCCGGCTGCTCGCCGCCGAGGCGGAGGAGCCGCTGGACACCGAGCGGGCCCCGCTGCTGCGCTGGCACCTGGTCCGCCTCGCCGAGGACCACCACCGGCTGATCCACGTCGAGCACCACCTCGTGCACGACGGCCACTCCTTCGCGATCTTCCTGCGCGACCTGTTCACCGTCTACCGCGCCCGCGTCCTCGACCAGCCCTACGAGCTGGCCACCGCCCCCTCCTACGAGCAGCACGCCCGCACCGAGGCCGACCCGCAGGCCCGCGACCGCGCGCTCGCCTTCTGGGCCAAGGAGCTGGCCGACGCCCCGCGGGAGGTCACCCTGCCCGGACTGGCCCGGCCGGGCGTCGAGCGCCGCCACCGGGGCGGGCAGCTGCGCCAGTCGATCGGCGCCGACCTCGCCGAGCGGCTGCGCGAGCGCAGCAAGGCCGACGGCCACACCCCGTTCAGCACCCTGCTCGCCCTGTTCGCCGAGCTGTTGCGCCGACACAGCGGCCACCGCGAGGTGACCGTCGGCACCGCCGTCGGCAACCGTCCGGCGGGCTACGAGGGCACCGTCGGCATGTTCGTCAACACCGTGCCGCTGCGCCTGCGGCTCGACCCGACCGCCTCCGGCACCGACGCCGTCGACGAGGTCACCGACGTCCTGATGCGCGCCCTGCCCTACCAGGACCTGCCCGTGCAGGAACTGACCCGCCGACTCGGGCTGCACACCGGCGGCGCCGACAACCCGCTGTTCAACGTGATGTTCAGCGCCCACGACGCCGCGCTGCCCGACGTCCAGGCGCCCGGCCTCGACGTCTCGCTGTACGAGGGCTTCAACACCGGCACCACCCGCTTCGACCTCGACCTGGTGCTGCTGCCCGACGACCGCCGGGTGGTCGGTGAGAAGCACGGCGCCGCCGGGATGACGCTGATCTGGGACTACGACGCCGACCTGTTCGGCGAGGCCAGGGCCGTGCTGCTCTCCGAGCGCCTGCTGGAGCTGCTGCGCTGCTACCTCGACCGGCCCGAGGCGGTGCTCGCAGAGCTGGCACCCGCGCCGCAGGCCGAGCCGGCCGCCCCGGTCACCCCGGCCGGCCTCGACCCGGCCGCCGCCCACGACCCGACCGCGCTCGCCCTGCTGACCGGCACGGAGCGGATAAGCTACGGCGAACTCGACCGCCGCGTGGGTGAGTTGGTCGACCGGATGCGCGCCGCCGGGGTCACCGCCGGTCAGCCGGTGGCCGCCGTACTGCCGCGCGGCACCGACAGCGTGGTCACCCTGCTGGCCTGCCTGCGCCTCGGCGCCGTCTACGCGCCGCTGTCCACCGAGGACCCGGCCGCCCGGCTCGGCCTGCTGCTGGAGCGGCTCGCCCCCGCACTCGTCCTCGCCACCCGGCAGAGCGCGCTCGCCCTGCCCGCCGAGGGCGTCACCCCGGCCCTGCTGGACGGTCCCGCCTTCCCGAAGGCCGAGCCCGCCGCCGTCCTGGACGGCGCGGCGTACATCATCCACACCTCGGGTTCCACCGGCGTGCCCAAGCCCGTCCTGGTCGGCCGCGAGGCCCTCGCCGGGTACGTCGCCGCGATCACCGCCCGCTACGGACTCAGCCCCGCCGACCGGGTCCTGCTGTTCGCCCGGCCGTCCTTCGACGTGGCCCTGGAGGAGGTGCTGCCCGCCCTCGCGGCCGGCGCCGCCCTGGTCGTGCCGCAGCGCGAGGTGCCGACCGGCCCGGAGCTGGTGGCCGTGCTCGCCGCCCGCGGCGTCACCGTCGCCAACCTGCCCACCAGCTACCTGCTCGCCGTCCGCGAGGACCTGCGCGAGGCGCTGCGCGACGGCCGCTGGGCGCCCCGGCTGCTCGTCCTCGGCGGAGAGCGCCTGCCCGCCCGGGCGCTGGCCGGGCTGACCGAGGCCACCACCGTGCTCAACGCCTACGGCGTCACCGAGGCCACCGTCACCTCCACCGTCCACCAGGTCACCGCGGCCGACCTCACCGAGGACGGCGAGATCCCGCTCGGCACCGAACTCGACGGCGTGCGCCTGCACGTCCTGGACGAGACGCTGCGCCCGCTCCCGTACGGCTGCGTCGGCGAACTCGCCGTCAGCGGCGACCTGTTGGCCGAGGGATACGTCGGCCTGCCGGAGCCCACCGCGGCCCGCTTCACCACCGTCCCCGCGCTCGGCGGCCTGCGGGTCTACCGCACCGGCGACCGCGGCTACCGCGACACCGAGGGCCGCCTGCGCTTCCTCGGCCGCGCCGACAACCAGGTCAAGCTGCGCGGCCACCGGATCGAGCTGGAGGAGATCGAGGCGGCGGCCTCCGCCGAACTCGGCGGCCGCTCCTGCGCGGTGGTGCTGCACACCGACCCGCGGACCGGCCCCCGCCTGCTCGGCTTCCTGGAGGGCGCCGAGCACCCCGACCAGGCCGCCCTGCACACCGCGCTCGCCCGCCGGCTGCCCGGCGGACTCGTCCCGGCCAGTTGGACGGCCGTCGCCGAGATGCCCACCCTGCCCGGCGGCAAGCCCGACCGTGCCGCCCTCGCCCGGCTCGCCGAGGCTGCCCCGGAGGAGCCGGAGAGCGCGCCCAGCACCTTCGCCGACCCCGGCCAGGAGCTGATCGCCGCCGCCTGGCGCGAGGTGCTCGGCCACGACCGCTTCACCGCGGACTCGCACTTCTTCGAGGTCGGCGGCCACTCGCTGCTCGCCGCCCAGCTCGCCGCCTACCTGGAACCGCATCTGGGCAGCCGCCCGCCGCTGCGCACCCTGTTCCGCCACGCCGTGCTGGCCGACCAGGCCCGCGTCCTCGCCGGAGGTGCCAAGTGAGTTCCCCCTCGGCCGTGTTCGAAGACGGCCACCGCGAACTCGTCGACGCCTTCGAGAGCTTCGTCCGCCGCGAGCTCGTGCCGCTCGCCGCCGAGCTGCCCGAGACCGCCGACCAGGTCCCGACCGACCTGCGGGCCTACGTCCGCAAGCGCTCCGCCGCGCTCGGCTTCTACGCCGGCGACTACCCGGAGGAACTCGGCGGCGCCGACATGCCGTTCACCGCCGTCGTGCTGCTGCACCACGCCGCCGGGCGCAGCGGCTGCGTGCTCGCCCCGTACGCGCTGGCCGGCTCCGACGGCCCCAGCCCGCTGCTGCGGCACGGCACCCCCGAGCAGGTCGAGCGCCACCTCGTCCCGCTGGTGCGCGGCGAGCAGACCCGCTGCCTGGCGCTCACCGAGCCCCAGGCCGGCTCGGACGCGTTCCACCTCACCACCACCGCCGTGCGCACCGGCGACACCTGGGTGCTGAACGGGCGCAAGACCTTCGTCAGCAACGCCGAACACGCCGGGATCGCCCTGGTGGTCGCCGCCACCGACCTCGGCGAGGGCGCCGGGCCGACCGCCGGGGCCACCGCCTTCGTGCTGCCGATGGACCAGCCCGGGCTGCGGATCGGCCAGCGGTACGAGGGGATGTCCGGCGAGCCGCTGTTCGAGCTGCTGCTCGACCAGGTCACCGTCGGCCCGGAGGCCGTCATCGGGGGCGAGGAGGGCATCGGCGCGGCCACCGCCCTCGCCATGGACAGCCTCTCCCGCGGCCGCCTGGTGGTCGCCGCGATGTGCAACGGCATCGCCGAGTACGCGCTGAAGGCCGGCGTCGAGTACGCCCGCGAGCGGCGCGCCTTCGGCAAGGTGATCGGCGAGTACCAGCACGTCCAGGAGCACCTGGTGACCACCCGTGCCGAGGTGGAGTCCTCCAAGCTGCTCACCCTCGCCTGCGCCCGGCTCGTGGACGAGGGCAGCGAGTCGCCCGAGAACGCGGCGCTCGCCAAGCTCACCGCCTCCGAGACCGCCGTCCGCGCCGTGGACCGCTCGCTCCAGGTGCACGGTGCCACCGGCTGGGTGCGCGGCCACCCGCTGGAATTCCTGTACCGCTACGTCCGGATGACCACGATCATCGAGGGGACCTCCGAGGTCCAGAAAGTGATCATCGCCCGCTCCATGGGCCTGAACTGACGGTTCTTCCGCACGTACTACGCACGCATCTGGAGACGATGATGGAATCCCTGAGCATCGGGTACGGCCGTCCGCACCAGGACGGCGCGGTCCTCGACCTGTTCACCAGCTGGGCGCACCGCACCCCGCAGGCGCCCGCCCTGATCGACGGCGAGCACACCCACAGCTACGCCGAGCTCGACCGCCTCGCCGACACCGTCGCCGAGGCCCTGCGCGGCAAGGTCGGCGAGGGCGACCTGGTCGGCGTCTGTCTCGGCCACTCCGTGGAGCTGGTCGCCGTCACCCTGGCGATAGCCAAGCTCGGCGCCGTCCACCTGCCGCTCGGCCCGCGCCCCGGCGAGAAGCGCCTGCAGGCCGTCGCCGAGCAGCTGCGGCCGGCCTGCCTGGTCGGCGAGGCCGCCGTGCTGCCGGCCGGCGGCGAGCGGCTGGAGCTGGAGCTGCCCGCCGGCGGCGTGCTGGCCGCGCTGACGCCCGGCGAGCAGGCCGAGGTGCCTGCCGGCACCCACTACGCCGTCCTCACCTCCGGCTCCACCGGCACCCCCAAGGCCGTCGCCGTCACCGAGCCGGCGCTCGGCGCGCTGCTGCAGTGGTACCGCGAGCTGATCGGCCTCGGCCCCGGCGATCGGCACAGCCTGCTGATCGGGGTGTCCTTCGACCCGCACCTCCTGGAGCTGTGGGCCGGCCTCACCTCCGGCGCCGCGCTGGTCGTCGCCCCCGAGGCCGTCCGCTGGGACTCGGGCGCGCTCACCGACTGGTGGCGCGAGGCCGGCATCACCGCCTGCGTGCTGCCCACCCCGCTGGGCGAGCCGATCCTGGCCCGGCCCTGGCCCACCGGGCTGGCGCTGCGCCACCTGTTCATCGGCGGCGACCGGCTGCGCCGCCCCGCCGGACCGGAGGTCACGGCGACCGTCCACAACGGCTACGGCCCGGCCGAGGCGACCGTCGTCACCACCGTGCACACCATGGCCCCCGGCGGCGACCACGGCGCCGGCGCACCGCCGATCGGACTGCCCGTCCCCGGAGCCGTCCTGCTGGTCACCGACGAGCAGGGCCGCCCGGTGCCCAGAGGGACGGCCGGTGAACTGCGGATCGGCGGCCGGGGCCTGGCCGCCGGGTACCTCGACCCCGGGCTGACCGCCCGCCGCTTCGTCCAGGCGCCGCCCGGCGTGGACGGCACCGACCGGGTCTACCGCACCGGTGACCGGGTGGTGATGCGCGCCGACGGCGTGCTGGAGTTCCACGGGCGCCTGGACGACCAGGTCAAGGTCAGCGGGGTGCGGATCGAACCGGCCGAGGTCGAGGCCGCCTTCGAGCGCGACCCCCGGGTGCGCCGGGCCGTGGTCGCCGCCGAGACGGCCGCCACCGGCGTACGGCTGCTCGCCTTCGTCCAGACCGAGGAGGACGCCGAACCCGCCGGCCTGCTGGACGCCGTCCGGCCCTGGCTGCCCGAGCAGGCGGTGCCGTCCACCGTGCGGCTGGTCGAGCGGTTCCCGCTGGACGCCAACGGCAAGGTGGACCGCGCGGCGCTGCTCGCCGCCGAGCCGCAGGCCCCGGTGGCGGTGGCCGAGGACGGTGACACCCCGGTCGAGCGCACCGTGCTGAAGCTCTGCCGCGAGCTCCTCGGCCGCGCCGACCTCGCTCCGCAGGACAACTTCCTGGACTCGGGCGGTAACTCGCTCGCCGCCGCCCGACTGCTGGAGGCCCTGGAAGGGGAGTACGGCGTGCGGCTGCGCGCCCCCCTGGTGCTGCGCCAGCCCGACCTGCGGGCGGTCGCGCGGCTGGTCGAGGAGCGGATGCCCAGCGCCTCGCTCAGCTGACCCCGCGGTACCTCCTGTCCTGAACAGCGGCGCTCCGGCCCCACGGCCGGGGCGCCCGGAAGGGAACCAGCCATGACGCCCGTCCTCCGCACGCTCCCCGCGCCCCCCACCCTCCCCGCCCTGGTCGCCCGGCAGGCCGAGCAGCGCCCCGCCGCGCTCGCCGTGACCGACGGGGACACCTGTCTCACCTACCGCGAACTCCTGGACGCCTCCGGCCGGCTGGCCGCCGTCCTGGCCGCGCGCGGCATCGGCCCCGGCAGCTCGGTCGGCCTGCTCTGCGCCCGCTCGGCCCGGTTCGCCGTCGCCCAGCTCGCGGTCTGGCGGGCGGGCGCCCTCGTCGTCCCGCTCGACCCGGCCTACCCCCGCCCACGGATCGCCGAGATGACCGCCGACGCGGACGTACGGCTCGTCCTCGGCGACAAGGCGCTGCTCGCCGAGGCCGGACTGCCCGCCGAGCACACCCTCGTGCTGACCGAGCGCGGCACCGAGGCCGCCGAGGCGACCGGCGCGGCGGTGCCCGACGCCGCCGAGGCCGACGCGCCCGCCCTGCTGTACTACACCTCCGGCTCCACCGGCCGCCCCAAGGGCGTGCTGGTCCCGCACCGCGCCGTCGCCGACCTGGTCACCGCCCCAGACGCACTCGCGCTCGGCCCGCGCGACCGGGTGCTGTTCCACTCCACGCCCTCCTTCGACGCCGCCACCTTCGAACTGTGGGCCCCGCTCGCCCACGGCGCCGCCACGGCCGTCTCCTCGGCCGACCGGCCCAGCGCCGAGGAACTCGCCCGCGACGTCGAGCGGTTCGGCGTCACCACCGCCTTCATCACCACCGCGCTCTTCCACCACCTGGCGGCCAAGCAGTCCCGGATCTTCGGCGTGCTGCGCACCCTGGCCGTCGGGGGCGAGGCGCTCGCCCCCGACCACGCCGGGGCCGTGCTGCGCGCCTTCCCGTGGCTGGAGCTCTACAACGTCTACGGCCCCACCGAGGCCACCACCTTCACCACCGCGCACCGGATCACCCCGGCCGACTGCGAGAACGGCCCCGTCCCGATCGGACGGGCCTTCGGCGGCTCCTTCACCGCCGTCCTGGACGAGCGGCTCGCACCGGTGGAAGCCGGCACGGTCGGCGAACTCTGGATCGGCGGCGAGCGGCTGGCCCACGGCTATCTGGACCGGCCCGAACTGACCGCCGAGCGCTTCCGCGAGCTCCCGGGCATCGGCCGCGCCTACCGCAGCGGCGACCTTGTGCGCCAACGTCCCGACGGCGCACTGGAGTTCCACGGCCGCACCGACGACCAGGTCAAGGTTCGCGGCTTCCGGATCGAGCCCGGCGAGGTCGAGCAGGCACTGCTGCAGTTCCCCGAGGTCGCCGAGGTGGCGGTGGTGGTCCGCCGGGCCGGGCAGGCCGACGCCGCGCTCACCGCCTGCGTGGTCCCCGCCGAGGGCGCCGGAACGGCCGTCGGGAGCCTGCGCACCCGGCTCGCCGAGCGGCTGCCCGCCCACCTGGTGCCGACCGCCTGGACCGTCCTCGCCGAGCTGCCGCTGACCGGCAGTGGCAAGGTCGACCGGCGGGCGCTCGCCGAGGCCGCCGACCCCGCCGCCGCCAGGCAGACCGCTGACGAAGCCGAACTCAGCCCGATCCAGCAGGTCGTCGCCGAGGCCTGGAGCCGGGCGCTGGAGCGCCCGATCACCGACCCGGCCGCCGACTTCCTCGCCGAGGGCGGCCACTCCCTGCTCGCCATGTGGGTCGTCGACGACCTGCGCGAGGACCTCGGCGTCGAGCTCTCCCTCGCCGACTTCCTCGACCACCCCACCGTGGCCGGGCAGGCCGAACTGCTGGAGCGCGTCCTACGGGCCGCCGACGACACCTCGGGAGCAGAACAGCGATGACCAGCGACCAGAACGACCTGCTGCGCCGCGCCCGCAGCCGTCGCACCGCACTGACCCCTGCCCGGGCGGCGGCCGCCGAGGACACCGGCCCGGCCCCGCTCTCCCACGCCCAGCAGCGGATGTGGCTGATGGAGCAGCTCGGCCAGGGCGGCGCCCTCTACAACGTGCCGATCGCCACCCGGCTGCGCGGGCCGCTCGACCCGGCGGCCCTGGCGGCCGCGCTCACCGGCCTCACCGAGCGGCACGCCGCCCTGCGCACCCGCTACCCGCGCCGCGACGAGCAGCCGTACCAGCACATCGAGCCCGCCGGGCCGGTGCCGCTGCCGGTGGTGGACGCCGACGGTGACGGCGCTGGGCAGCTCGCCGCGGAGGCCGCCCGGCCGTTCGACCTCACCACCGGGCCGGTGATGCGCGCCCTGCTGCTGCGGCACGGGCCCGAGGACCACACCCTGCTCCTGACGATTCATCACATCGCCGTGGACGGCGGCTCGCTGCCCGCCCTCGCCGCCGACCTCGCCGCCCTGTACGCCGCCGCCCGTGACGGTGCCGAGCCCCGACTCCCGCCGCCGGGAATGCCGTACGCCGAGTACGCCCGCCAGGAGCGCGCCCGCGACGCCGAGCTCACCGCCGCGGCCGACGCCCGCGCCGCCCACCTGGCCGGGGCCCGCCCGCTGCCGCTGCTGCGGCCCGTCCCGCCCGGCGCCCGCGCCCGCCGCGCCGCCCTGCACACCGCCCCCCTCGACGCCGCCACCGTCGAAGGCCTGCGGCAGCTCGGCGCCCGGCACGGCGCCACCCTGTTCGCCGTCGTCCTCGCCGCCGCCTTCGCCACCCTGCGCACCGCCGCCGGCCAGGACGACCTCACCCTCGGCTGCGCCAGCGGCCAGCGGGCCCGGCCCGAGCTGCGCCGCACGGTGGGCCTGGGCGTCAACACCCTCGCGGTACGGGCCGAGCTCACCGGCGGAGAGTCCTTCGCCGACGCCCTGGCCCTGGTGCGCGGCGCCCTGCTGGAGGCCCAGCAGCACCACCAGGTGCCCTTCGACCTCGTGGTCGAGCGCCTCGGCGCGGCGGCGCGCGGCGCCGACGGCACCCCGCTGCTGACGGTCAGCTGCGACCTCCTCCAGCCCCCGGCGCCGCTGACCCTGCCCGGGCTCGACGCCGAGGACGTCGAAGTCGACCTCGGGCTGGCCAAGTTCGACCTCACCCTGGCGCTGGAGGAGGGCCCGCGGCCGCGCTGCCTGGTCCAGCACGACCGGGACGCACTGGACGAGGCCACGGCCGCCCGGCTGGTCGAGGCCTTCGCCGAGGTGCTCCGGGCGGTGGTCGAGGACGCGGAGCTCCCGCTCGCCGAGCTGCCCGGCGAACTCCTGGTGTCCGCCGGCGAACACCCGGTGCTGGAAGCCCTGTCGGCCGAGCCCGGGGTGGCCGACGCGGCCGTCGTCGAGGCCGTCGACGGGCCGCCGCTCGCCTTCGCGGTGGTGCGCGGACCGGTCGCTCCCACCGGCACCGATCTGCGCGCCCGGCTGCGGCGCTCGGTCACGGCCGCCGAACTTCCGCTCGCCGTCACCCTGTTGGACCGGATCCCGCGCGGCGCGGACGGCGCCGTCGACCGCGGCCGGCTGCCGGGGGCCGAGCCCGCCACTCCCGCCGCCGCGCCCGTCACCGCTTCCGACGCCGCTCCCGTCGTCGAGCGGACCGGTCCGCTCGACCTGGTCCGCACCGCCTTCGGCGAACTGCTCGGCAGCGTCCCGCCCGCCGACGGCGACTTCTTCGCCCTCGGCGGCCACTCGCTGGTCGCCGTCCAGCTCGCCGAACGCCTGCGCACCCGTGTCGGGCTGCCGCTCACCGGCCTCGACGTCCTGGAGCACCGCACCCCGCGCGCCCTGGCCGCCCTGCTCGCCGCGCGCGAGGAGGAGCGCCGGGCCGCCGTCGCCCGGGCCGGCGACCGCACGACCGCCGAGCCCCGCACCGGCACCGTGCTGCTCACCGGTGCCACCGGTGGGGTCGGCGCCGCGGTGCTGCAGGAACTGATGGCCCAGGGGCGGCCGGTACGCGTCCTGGTCCGACCGGAATCCGCGCACCTGCCCGCCCTGCACGGGGCCGAGATCGCCGAGGGCGACCTCGCCGACCTGGACAGCCTCCAGCGCGCTGTCAAGGGCGTGGACGCCGTCATCCACGCCGCCTGCACCTTCACCGAGCACGAGATCGACGTCGCCGCCATGCGCACCCTGCTGGACGGCTGGTCCGGCGGCCCGTTCGTCTTCGTCAGCAGCATCGACGCGTACGGCCGGCCGGCCGGCACCGAGGTCGCCGAGGGCGGCCCCAGCGGCGCGCCGGTCACCGCGTACGGGCAGGCCAAGCTCGACTGCGAGCGGATGCTGTTCGAGACCGCCGAGGCCACCGGGCACGGCCCGGCCACCGTGGTGCGCGCCCCGATCGTCTGGGGCCCCCACCAGCGCCTGCGCGACCAGCTCCGCTGGGGCTCCACGGGCGAGCTCTACCAGGCCGCGCTGGCCGGTCGGCCGATCGTCCTGCCGGCCCCGGGAGTCGACGGGAAGGACGAGTGGAGCGGAGCCGCCTGGGTGCACTCCGCCGCACTGGCCCGCGCCCTCGCCGCCTGCGCCCTGCCCGACGGCCCCGCCGCGGGCCGGATCGTCAACGCGATCAACGGGCACGTGTCCTGGGCGGAGTTCGGCACCGAGCTGATCCGACTGCTCGGGTCGGACAGCGCGGTGGAGCTGAGCGCCGACGCGGACCCGGAGCTGCGACGGCCCTGGCACTACCGGTCGGAGACCCTGGCGGCCGCGCTGCAGCCGGAGCCGGGGGAGGACTGGCGCAGCGTGCTGGCGGCCATGGTCCGCTGAGCCGCGCGTGGCCGGGCGGAGGGGGCCTTCGGGCTCCTCCGCCCGGCCACCGCCGTGCCTGCCGACTCCAGGCGCCGGCAGGGGCACTCGGGGCCCTCAGCCGATGGCGACCACCCGCGCCCACTCCGGCGGCGCGTCCGGCCGGTACTCGTCGTCGTCCTCGTCGTACCGGCTCGGGCGCCGGAACAGGCCGACCACCGTACGGCACGACGGCGCCACCGACGGCCAGGGCGTCTGCCCGTCCGTCAGCACCACCACGACGTCCGGCCGCGGCCGGGTCCGCAGCGCCGCCGCGAAGCCCGTCCGCAGGTCCGTCCCCCCGCCGCCGACCAGCGGGATGCCCGCCGCCCGGCAGAGCCCGCCGACGGACCGGGCCGCCGCGTCGCAGGACAGCACGGTGACCTGGTCGTGGCGGCCGCCGACCGCCTGGCCGATCGCCGCCACCTCCAGCAGCGCGCTGCCCAGCTCCTGGTCGGATACCGACCCCGAGGTGTCGATCACCACCGAGACCCGGGGCGGGCGCCGCCGCAGGGCCGGCAGCACCACGCCGGGCAGCCCGACCGAGCGCCGGGCCGGGCGGCCGTAGCTGTAGTCCCCGCCCGCGCCCGGCCCGGAGACCGCCGAGCGCATCGCCGCGCCCAGCAGCTGCCGCCACGGCTGCGGCGGGTGGAACACCTCCTCGGCCCAGCGCCGCCAGCCCGCCGGGGCGTTTCCGGGGCGGCCCCGGATGGCCTCGGCGACCCGGAAGCGGACGGCGTCCCGCTCCTGGGCGGTCAGCCCGTGGGCGCCGTCCGGGCCGAGTTCCCACCCGCGGTCCACGCCGTCGGCGCCGCTGCCGCAGTCCAGCCAGGCCAGGCCCGGCTTGCGCAGGTCGAAGCCGAAGCCGCGGAAGTAGTCCTCCAGCAGCCGCCCCTCCGGCAGGTCGAGGAACTCGGGCGTCAGCGCGCCCGGCGGTGTGACCAGCCCGTCGCCGAACGCGTCGTCGTTGATCTCGCAGTCGGCGGCGATGTTCATCCGCAGCCGGTCCGCGGGGCCCCTCAGCCCGAGGTCGTGCGCCAGGCGGTCGCTGCGCCCGTGGTGGTCGCGCAGCAGGTGGGAGACCTCGTGCACCCAGATCGAGGCGAGCTCCTCCACCGGGGTGCGGTCGACGAAGGCCGGCGAGGCGTAGCAGCGCCAGTAGCGGTCCACGGCCATGGTCGGGGTCTGCCGGGACTCCACCAGGTGCAGGGCGAACAGGGCCGTCGCCAGGTAGGGGCGGGCCCGGACGGCCTGCAGGCGGGCGGCGTAGAGCTTGTCGAGGTCCAGCTTGCCGGTGCCGGCGGCGTCCGGTTCGTCGGTCCTCGGGCGGCCGCGCCTGCCGGCGTCCAGCGGCGTGGGGGCGGCGGGTCCGGTTCGCCGGGCGAGGTCTCGCGGCGTGGGGGCGGGACCGGTCCGGCCGCCGGCATCCGGCGAGGTCGTGCCGCCGGCGTCCGGCCGGGGCGCGCCAGGGCCAGGGCCCTGGCCCTGACCCGGCGGCAGGGTGTCCGCGTTCATCGGCCGGCCCCCACGCCGGTCCGCGCGGCGACCCGGACGGCGGCGCGATCGGCCCGCCGGGACAGGGCCACCGTCGAGGCCAGGTGCTCGATCGCCTCCGGGACCTCCCAGTCCTCCCGTCGCAGCGAGGCCAGCGTGGTGGCCGGTACGACCAGCACGTCCGGCGCGCCGGTGTCCATCGCCCGCACCAGCACCGCCCAGGCGGCGTCCCAGCGCGCCCGCTCCGGCCGGTTGCGCACCGCGGCCACCACCCCGTCCAGCACCACCTGGCGCAGGTCCCCGCGCTGGGGCAGCACGGCGCCCGCCGGATCGGCGAGCAACTGCTCCGGGTCCGGCAGGTCCATCCGGTCCAGGCTCGCCATCAGTTCCAGCCCCGGGCCGTCCCCGACCGTGCCCCGGACCAGCAGTGACAGCACCTCCCGCGAGGAGCCGGCCGCGGTGGCGAAGGCGATCAGCCGCAGCGTCATGTCCCAGCTGCGCGGGGACGGCCAGGCCCCGCCGCGCTTGGTCTCGCTGGTCGGCAGCCGGTGCACCAACTCGGGCCGGACGGTGAGCAGTTCGCACACGGCCCGGCGGGCGAAGGCGACCGCCGCGGACAGCTCCGCCGGGTCGAGCCGCGGAAGGGCGGCGACCGGCCACACCCCGCCGAGGCCGCGCACCACCACCTCGTGGTCGTGCACCCACTGGAGGTGGACGAACCGGTTGGCCAGCGGCGGGCTCAGCTCCCACCCGTCCGCCGCCGAGGACCGCGGGTTGGCGGCCGCCACGATCCTGACGCCCGGCGGCAGTCGGAGCGCGCCGATGCGCCGCTCCAGGACGAGGCGGAGCAGTGCGGCCTGGACGGCGGGCGGTGCGGTGGACAACTCGTCCAGGAACAGCAGTCCGCGACCGGCCCGGACCAGGCGCACCGCCCAGTCCGGCGGGGCCAGCGGGACGCCCTGCTGCGCCGGATCGTCGCCGACGACGGGCAGGCCGGAGAAGTCCGAGGGCTCGTGGACGCTGGCGATGACGGTGGTCAGCGGCAGGTCCAGGGCCTCGGCGAGCTGGTTGAGGGCGGCGGTCTTGCCGATGCCCGGCTCGCCCCAGAGCAGGACGGGCAGGTCGGCGGCCACGGCGAGGGTGAGGGCCTCCAGCTGGTCGTCGGGACGGGGCTCGGTGCGGGTGTCGGCGAGCAGGTCGAGCAGTTGGCGGGCGACGTCGAGCCGGGCGTGGGTGGGCACGGGCGTGGACACGGGCATGGGTGATCACCTTGGGAAGTCGGAAGCAAGGGGGTTGAGCAGGCGGTTCAGCGGGCTCAGCGGGTGGCGGTGCGAGGGCGCCGGGGGAAGGGGAAGGTGTCGAGCCCGTGGCGGGCCAGGCTCGGCGTCCGGTAGAGGGCGTAGGCGACGCCGCTCTGTACGGCCTTGGCTCGTTGGTCGACGGTCAGACCCGCCCGGTAGAGGCCGTAGGCGACCCGGCGTTCCGCCGCCGCGGTGAGCTCGTCGCGCAGCGGGCCGTCGCGCAGCGCCGCCTGCGGGCCGAGCAGGTCCTCCACCACGGCCAGCGCCCCGGCGGTGTCGCCATGGTTCAACCGCTCGCGCACACCGGCCAGTTCGGCCGGAGCGCGGTGCGCCTGGTCGATCGCGCGCAGGCACGGCAGCGGGGTGCCGGACAGTGCGGCCAACAGCTCCTCGCGGCGCAGCTGGGACGGATCGTGGTCGAGCGCGGTCAGCACTCCGTCGACCACCGCGATCCGGTGCCGGGAGCCGCGGCACTCCACCAGCCGCTGGCCGGCGGGAGGCCGGGGCTTCCGGTCGGCCCGGTGCCCGGGCGCCAGTGCGGCCGCCACCAGCGGATGCAGCCGGTCGGGCTCGATCGCTCCGCTGCGCAGCAGGTCGATGTCGGGCAGCACCCACGTCGCGGCGTCGGGCAGCAGCGGCAGGGCGCGGAGTTCGTCGACGGCCTCCGCGCGCGGCCTGCCCGGCTGGGGCGGCTCGTTCGGTGCGTTCGGGGTGATGAGCAGCCGTCGGCCGTGTTCGACGCGGACCGCGACCGGGCCGGGCGGGAGCCCCTCGGCACGCAGCAGGAGCCCGGCCTCCTCGGCCCAGCGGTCGACGGCGTGGCGCAGCCCGCACCGGCCGGGTCCGTCCTGCGGCCCGTCGGCCGGAAGCCCGCCGATCGGGGTGCCGAGACCGGCGCGCAGCGCCAACTCCCCACTGCGGCCTGCGTCCCAGAGGTGCCGGTGCAGATCGAGCCGGAACCGGCGGCTGGGGCGTGGGCGCGGATGGGGGACGCGACCGTTGTGGGACCCGTCCCAGAGCGCCAGGCTGATCCGCTGCCCGTACTCTGCCCAGGCGGGCGGCGTCCGGACCACCAGGTGCACCGGCCGCTCGCCCGGGTAGCGGACCAGCGGCACGGTCAGCCCGGTGCGCAGCAGCCCGTCGGGTGCGGTCCTCGGCAGGTGCCAGCGCAGCAGGTCCGGTGCCAGGCAGCGCAGATCGCCCCGCAGCCGGTCGGCGAACTCCCGGCCGTGGGTACGGGCGACGTGTGACAGCTGGAAGTCGATCTCGACGTTGGCGGCGGCACAGGCCCCTGCCCAGTCGCCGGACAGCCGGCGTGCGGTGGCGGCTTCGATCATGGAGGGCGGCACGGCGTACTCGCGTACGCGCCGCCAGAAGGAAAGACGGGAGTCGTTCCCGTTCGCGGTGCGGGTGAGCATCAGCACTCACCTTGCGCGAGCGGGACCTCCGATCCGAGATCAGCGGAAGTGTTCATCGCGGGGAGCATAGCGCCGGTCGTCGCCGGTCCGCCACACCTTTCCGTCGCGCGGGCGTCGGCCCGCTCAAGGAGTACTGGAGACCAGGTCGGAGCCGGTGGTTCCGGCCGGGCCCGGTGTGTTCTGGTGGTCGGCGGAGGAGGTGCGGCCGCGGGCCCGGGGGCCCTCCCGCGGGGTCTCATCGGCGCGCCGTCCAACCCGCGCTTCCGGTGGGTCAGTTCGAAAGATCTCCGGTGCCGGTGCCTCCGGCGCCGGGAAGGTCCCCCGCGAGGGGTTGGGGGCCCGGGGGAAACCGAAGGATGACCGATGCGCTCCGACCAGACCGCAACTCCTGCTTCCGGCACCGTCCGAGCGGCCGTCGACGGCCCCACCCGAGGGGGAGTCAGGCCGGTGGCGCCCGCCACCCGCAGCAGGGCCGCCGGTCCCGTGCCGGTGGGCGCCACCATCGCGATGGGGCTGATGGCGGAGGCCACCGTTGCCGTCCGGCTCCCGCCGACCCGCCGTCCCGCTGGCCGATTTCGCCCCCTATCGCCCCCGTGCGGGTCGCGGCCCCGTCGGTCGTCGGCGCAGACTGGCCGGTACTCGGCAGTTCGACGTCAGGGAGCAGGCATGGCCGTACGACCCGTGGGACGCAGGGGAGTCGGAAGGATCCGGACCGCGATGGGCGCCCTCGCCGTCGCGCTGGTGGCGGGGGCGGTGGTCGCGGTGCCCACCGAGACGGCGGAGGCGGCCGGGGCCAGGGGCGGCAACGTCGTCTACCTCACCTTCGACGACGGCCCCAGCCCCACCTACACCCCGAGGATCCTGTCGATCCTCAACCGCTACGGGGTGCACGCGACCTTCTTCGAGATCGGCGAGAACGTCGCCGCCCACCCCTCGCTCACCGCACAGGTCGCCCGCCAGGGCCACAGCGTGCAGAACCACTCCTGGTCGCACCCGGACCTTCGCCGGCTCTCCCCCGCCTCCTTCAACTCCCAGGTGGGCGACACCGATCGGGCCATCCGGGCCCAGACCGGCCGCACCCCGAAGTGCCTGCGCCCGCCGTACGGCGCGGTGAACGGCGCGGTGCGCTCCCGGGCCGCGGCGCTCGGCAAGGAGGTCGTGCTCTGGTCCGTGGATCCGGCCGACTGGTCCCGGCCGGGGGCGGCGGCGATCCGGTCGCGGGTGCTGCGGAACGTCCGCCCGGGCTCGGTCATCCTGCTGCACGACGGCGGCGGGGACCGCAGCCAGACCGCTGCGGCCCTGCCCGACATCCTGTCCACCCTCAAGGCCCGCGGCTACGGCTTCGCGACCCTCTGCTGACCGGCCGCCGGGACGGAACGGCGCAGCGGCGTGCGAAAGGGCGGGCCCGGCAAGGGGGGCGGCCCGGAGAGTCCGGGCCGCCCCCCCGCCGGGCCCGCAGCTCATCCCCGGGTGGTACCCCGCCCCGGGGCGGCCTCCCCGCCCGGCCGGGGCCCGCCGCGGTTACTTTT